>QIGP01000444.1 GCA_003228965.1 Gammaproteobacteria bacterium | reverse complement strand
CCACCCGGATAATCAAGGTAATTTCGAACGAGGCATTGTTACCCGCGAAAGCGCCACCCGGAGCCACGCGCACGTGAGTGATGGCGTCGTCGAAACCCTCGCCGTCCGGTACCGGCGTGTAAGCGAAGTTAACACCGTCGATTGAAAACGTAACGTTACTCGCATACACATAGGTCAAGCCGGTAGCCGCTGGCGAACCGGAATCATCAAACCCAACAGGGTTGCCGCCCGCGCAAGGCGCACCAACACACAAAGCCGTATCAGCTGGTAGTGGGTCGGTGAGAATTAGCTGATTGTTATCAACACTTCCGTTGCCTGAGTTGGTTACCGTTAGTTGATACCGAATAAAAGCTCCGGGTATACGTTTAGGATTCACCACGCCGCTGAAAGGATCGCTAATAACCGACGAGGCCTTCAGCACATCGAGCATCGGGGCCTGGTAAGTAAATACTTGTTGGTCGACGTTCCAGTAATTGGTCTGAGCGACTGGCAGTCCTTGCCCGTCAATGTGTAACAACCCGTCTGCAACACCGAGTGAACTTACCGAACCGTCCAGCGCTTGTGCCGTTACCTGCCACCCGATTCCCGTCGGGTCTGAGCTTTGGAACGTGTAGGTTGGAAACGCGCCGTCACTTCCGTCATTGGACCAGACTCCATCGTTAGCCGCGGCGTCGCCGTGAGTACCGTCGTCGAACAATGTTATACCAGTGGCAACCACCGTACCGTCTTGATCGGTTACGCTTGCCTGCATCGCAGTCGCGCGGGCATCCGCCACAACATTAAGGGCAAGCACCTGACCCGTTGTATAGCTGCTCGGCCCACCGCCTGCGGTGTCGGCGGGCAACGTTATATTGGCTCCAAATGCCTCAACCTGCCCCAACGTTCCTGTTTGTATCGCCCATTCAACATCGTCAAGCTTTACCCAGGAACGGTAGTTGTCGTCGGCTGGAGAAAAACGCATTTCAAGTTGAAGTGTAGTGGCTCCGGCGGGATAAGCTGTCATGTCTATGGAAGCCCGACGCCAGCCGTGATCGACTAGATTTGCCGTAAACGCAACTTTGCCGATACCGATATTGCGCTGGCGCAGTACCGGCGCCGTAACGTTATCAAACACTACAGTCGTGTGATCTATGACAGCCCCGTTTATGGCTATGCGCATATAATCGTAGTTACTACCTGTGGCCTCAAGTCCGTCGAAAGCCTGTACTTGAAAGAAGAATGTCAAATTACCGCGCGCGGCGCCTACCGGATTTTGAATAGTTCGATTTAGCTGGACTTGCTCAACGCCGCCGCCGCCGTCTTCGCAGGTTTCGCGGTAGCCAATCAAATACCAGTCGTCACCAGTAGCGACTCCCGCAGCGTTGTTTGGACTGTTATCAATATTGTTAGTCGCGTTGGTACTACAGGCCGCCGCCAAATTAATGGTGCTGCCTACGTTTGAATTTATGACCTGGTTACGTTCGCCACCGCCAGTGTTAACTGCACTCGTCGTCCAGCCAGTTGCAACTGTTCCGATAGACTGTTCAAAGTTTCCGTTAATAGGAGGCTGCGGATTGGCCGCTTTGGCGCCATTGCCAACGATATCGAAATACACAAAGTAGTCGCCCGCACCGGGCGCATCATCAAGAATAAATTTTACTTCGCCGCGTCCATTGTTTGCCGCATCGAGCGATCCTGCAAAAATTTGATCGGTAAACTCCTGCGAACCTGCAAGAGTGCCGTTTGGGCGTACTACCCTGACAGAAGACTCGTTAAAATTAACGCCTCCGGCGTTAACACCGAGATCGTTAAGCAACAAAGTGAAGTCGATATCTACTTTGACCGTACTCGATACGGCTGCCGCTCCTGGAATGGAAACGGCAACACGGTAGTGCCAGTCCTGGCCTACGGCCACGCCATCCGGGTCGTACCACGTAGGCGCAGTACGCAGGTCGGCCTTCGCTATCAGCGAAACCACCAACACAACTGCCAACACGCCCACCCAAAGAATGCGGTTATCGACAGGTCGGGCGCAGCGTCTAATTTTACTACTAACGTTCATCGAGTTTGCTGTATGGGCTCCTGCCAACAGGCTGAGCGCCTTAAATCCTTATGTAAATTCAACCGGCTAACACTATGTTATCAAGGCATATTATTCATCGACAGATGTCGCATTCCGAGACTTGTAACGTCAAAAATTGAGTCGAAGAGGTGATAGGCTGATTTTTACTAAGGCTTTTGCTGATATCAGGGTCAATCTTCGACGGAAGAAAGTCGTCTTTTGAACACCTCGAACAGCGATTTAACTGTCCCAGGGATTACCCTGGACCACCTATGCGCGAGGAACTGGGTCAAAACTGGCCGAACCGACGGTGATTATGGAAACTCAACTTCAGTGACGACGTGCAATGGATACTGTGGGAGCGGCTTCAGCCGCGATTAAATGCCACTGCAAGATTCAATTGCGGCTAAACGCTGCTCCCACAGTGACGGTTAAATGCCTCGGCGAGGTTTAGTCTCAGCGAGAAGCTCGTTCACCGCACGCTCTATATCCTCGTCGCTAAACTGGTTGTTAGGATTATTGTTGTTAAGTTCGCGCACCAACTTGCCGGAGTGATCGTAAATATTGACCGCGGGCACCGTCATATAGTGCCCTTAACCGGATTGCCGGCTTTAACGTCTACACCCCCGTCAACCGAACCATCAGCGCAGGCAACACACAGTGCTGCCTGCGCTACAATAATTACTCCTGCACGTATTTTACGGAACATCCGTGCGCCTTGGTTTCCATAACTTAAGGCATCTCACCGTTAAGTGCAGCACTGAATATTTCTGAACAAGACTCGGTTCAACCCAAAAAAACCGTCACGATCAAACCAGCACGTTACCTTGTTCAAACGAGCATACATCCTGACCGTAAAAGCCCCTTTTTGCTTCCCGCCTGATGTTAACATTCAGACTCCAATTCTAAAGTACGAATTCCTAAAAATGACGCTGGCCGACCGTCTCAACCGACTGCCCGTAAAAGCTGGAGCCGCATTCTTTTGCGTCTACGTGATTTCACAAGTGTTCATTGCAATGCTACTTGGCCACAAAGTAGGCGCCGAGCTTGTCCCTATGCAGCTGGCCTTTAGCAAACATCGTTTCGACACCATTGTGACCGGCTGGTCCACCGAAAACCTGGCGCAGTTTCAGCACCACTACTACCTCGATTTCATTCATCCTCTCTGGTACGGCGTTACGCTTGCCTGGGCGCTGGCAAAAACGCTGCCCCCTGGACGCAAGTGGCTGGTGTGGTTGCCAGTGGTTGCTGCACTTTGCGACCTGTGTGAAAATGTTCTACATGCCATTCCTGCTTTTAACGGAACGTTTCGCGAACTTGATCAGCCGGTGATAGCGCTAAGTTCAACGTTTGCTGCTACCAAGTGGTTGCTTGCTGCTGTGTCTGTTGTACTGGTTGTGGTCTATTTTATTCGGGCTCGCAAACCATCAAGCGCCTAGCTCAAAAACGATATACCAAGTGAGATTCCGTGTAATGACATTCCTTAAAATTATTGCATTAGTCCTTTTGGGAATAGGCGGCTTTTTCTTTTTCATCCAGCGTTCAATGATATTTCCGGCGCCTAACGTAAACCTTCCAAACCCATTGCCCGCCAACGTTGAACACGTTCAGTTGAAAGAAGGCTATGCGCTGTTACTTTCCCCGTCGAAACCGTCAGACACGCCCTCGCCATTATTGGTATTGGCTCACGGCAATGCGGGTAGCGCCGTCTCGCTCATGCACCAAATGAGCGAAATGCGTCAAGCGGGCTTTTACGTCCTCTTGCTGGAGTACCCGGGTTACGCGGGCGCGCCAGGTAGCCCATCATTAAAATCGATTGAACGCTCGGCACTGGAAGCGTTCGACCGGATCACTAAAAGAAACTACATTGACGACACTCGTGTCGTGGTTTACGGACGTTCGATTGGAGGTGGTGCTGCCACCCTTATTGCCAAACAACGACCCATTGCCGCACTGGGTCTTGAGTCTTCTTTTGCAAAGTTTAGCGAGCTTGTTTCAGAAAAGGGATTTCCTTCTTTTCTTCTACGCGATCGTTTCGATAACGAAGCTGTGGTAAGCGAATTAAGCGCACCTATTTTTTTGTATCACGGATCAAACGACAAAATTATTCCCATACACCACAGCGAAAAACTAAGCCAGGTGGCCAAGACCAATGAGTTTTTCCAGGCCCCCTGCGGTCACAATAACTGCCCTCCCGGCTGGACGGCACTGCTTGAGTTTTTGCACAATCACGACGTGTTGTAGAGTCATTCCGTACGGCAGCCAATCCCACCGTACCATGTAACCTGCGAATCGCTCGGAGATTTAGTCAAGTCAGCTGTAGGCTAGTCGCCGAACACTTGGCGTTCGAGTAATACTTGATCGATTGCAGATTCTTCAATCGCCCAATGAGTAATCGTGCGCGTGGGTCCTTAACGTCTTTAGAAGAACCAACGCCATTGGGTCGGCGTAGGCCTCGTCGGGGCTAATGATTTGCCATCCGTTTTTTTTGAGCGCGACGACAAGGTCGTCGACGAAAAGTGCAGCCACGTCGTTCTCGTGCAACAACAGCACATGTGCAGGAGAGCGTCCGAGTGCCTCACCGGCAAGGTCGTCATAAAACTGTACTGCGCTCGTCAACATGTCGACATAGACACTCTGCAGTGCCTGAATATCAACAGACTTTCCTGCATCGACGGCGTCCTGCCATTTGCGCTCAAGGTACCAGTCGTAGTTGTCCACCGTGACGTAGCCATTGAACAAGTTGCGCGAAGCCAGTGCTTTGCGCACCTCGTCGCGTTTTTCAAGTTCTCGTCCCTCGTCAAGGTAGGGAAAGCGAAACCACGGACGTCGGTTCTCGAAACCAACAAGTAATTCTTCGGCGAGGTCGATGTCTGCAATGTAGTCGTTCGTATCAGTACTACTCAGCCAGTTGTGGGAGTGAGTGTGGTTGGCAATCAAATGTGCCGATTCAGCGTAGCGTTGAATGCGCTGCAACCCACCCTTTCTTTTGAAGTTTGAGGTCTTAACAAAGAATACTGCAGGCTGTCCGCTCGATGAGGCCAGCGCCCTAATTAGAACTTCAGCGCGTTCGTCCCCACTGAATCGCGGACCGGCACCTCGTGGCCCGTCGTCAAAACTCAGCGCAATACGTTTTCCACCAGGTGTAGCCTGCTCGATCTGAGAGTCCGGGTTGGATGCCATACATCCTGAAACCAAAACCGCACACAAAATAATTAGTAAACGCATGATTTCTCCTAAAACTTCTTGAACATGACTAATTCTTGATGGCAATAAGAACCGCCATTCTCAAAAGAATGAGTAAGGGTATAAGACGAATAAAGAGCCTGTTCCATCGCACCCACGGCGAATAAAAATCCCCGGGGCAAGCCCTCTCGCTTAACGCTCGACTTTCTCGTTCCTCTCGAAAGCGGGGTATTTAACAGCATCGTCTAAAAAA
>QIGP01000067.1 GCA_003228965.1 Gammaproteobacteria bacterium | reverse complement strand
CAGCGCCAGCCGAATCCAGTTTGATGCCACGTCACTACCTTCGTTGCGAAGCACTAAAGGTGGGGCTCCCGTTTGAGTTAGCACTAAATCCAGGTCGCCATCACCGTCGAGGTCAGCAGCTGCAGCGCCGCGGCCGACGATGGGGAGTGATAAGTCTCCTACTTCGGCATCATCAACACGGGAGAACATGCGCCTGCAGGTAGAACCGCAGTTCCAGAAAAGCTGGGCTGGCTGCGCGTAGCGCTGGCTCGGTTGTACCGTGTTAATATCGTCTTCAACATGGCCGTTGGCCGTTACAATATCCAGGCGACCATCAAGGTCGGCGTCGAAAAACTGCAGTCCAAAACTCAATGCCCGGCGACTGTCGGGACCGACTCCTGAAACAATGCTTTCGTCGGTAAATACTACGCTATCACGCGATACATAAAACGACGTCATTTCATTGGCGAAATTACCAATCACAACCGCTATATCGCTGTCGTTCTTGTAGTATGCCGAGTCCACGCCCATGGCTCCGGTAGCGTTACCGCTGTTATCAAACGCCATACCCATCAGCGCGCCCTGCTCGACAAACGTACCGTCACCCTCGTTCAGAAATACGAAATTCTGAACGGTATCGTTGGCAACAATAATATCAAGCGCTCCGTCGCCGTTAAGATCGTCAGGTCGCACAGCCAGCGCTTTACCAACCGGTAAGCCGGTGGCGGCATTAGTCACATGAATGTTCTTGCTCACATCCACAAAGCGGTCGCCATCATTACGCCAGAGACGTGACTGCGTACCCCGGTAGTTCGTCGGCGGACCGTACGCCCGGCCTATGCCAGTGAGTCGATAGTCAACTTCAAAATCAATTTCTTTCGACCACACCACGTAGTTTGCACTGAACAAATCGAGGTCTCCGTCTCCGTCCATGTCAAAAAACGCAGCACTTGTACTCCATTCGTCGACACCGCCTTCGGTACCTAATTTAGCCTCAACAAAGCGTTTGCCATCTTGATTGCGCAGGAGCTTGTTCGTACCGACGTTCGTAATGTAAATATCTTCGAAACCGTCGCCGTCGTAGTCTCCAACCGCAACGCCCATGCCGTAGTCGGTAAAAGCAAGACCCATGGATTCTGTGACGTTTTCAAACTGCCAGTTCCCGGTATTTCGGTAAAGAGCATGAGTGGCTTTTTCAGTGCCTGCATGCCCCGGCCAATGCGAAGAATTAATCAACAAAATATCGACAAGGTCGTCGTTGTCGTAATCGAACAGCGCCACACCGCCGCCCATGGTTTCTGGCAACAATTTCTGGCCGTACGCACCGTTAATATGAACAAAATCGATACCGGCCTCAACGGTCACATTGGAAAACCGAATAGACGGTGCGCTGGGATCTTGTGCCGTTACAACCGCCGGACCCGGAGCATTACCGTCAACGGTCACATCTTCGCTGGTGTCTCTTTGCTGCCACCACCACAGCGACCCTCCCACCAGGCCAAGCACCAGGAAAGCCCAAATCGAACGTCTGAAGTAGACGCCGATAATGGCGTCGTCCTGAATGTCGGAATGATCATCAGGGTTGCTTGAGGTCATCAGTTTTTTCTCACATAGAAATAAGAGCGACGAGTCTAATGCGAAACTGTGGACGTTGCATGCGAAACAGGCCTCACTCTGCGCTGTAAGTCGTTAATGACAATCGCATCGGCCGCGTGGTTCGCCGCCGGATCGTTGCGACGAGCCGTACTGATAGCCACATCTCGTGCATTGTCATCCGGCTTATATTTAGCATGAAGCTTACGGTGTACGTCCGCTTCCTGCTCGTTGCCAAGCAGCGCGTAAACCTGAGTCAAACCAAAGTGAGCGTTGGCATTTTCCGGATCGATGATTAGTGCACGGGCATAGGTTGACCGAGCCTTTTCGAGCGCCGCTGCGCGCATCTCGCCGCGCTCGAGCTTCGACAGCTCAACATAAGTATCAGCAAGCTCGTTCAGAGCACGATAGTCGTAGCCAAAGTCAAAGCCACGCTCTCGCGCGTTTTGATAGTTGGTGGACACCACGTTTTCGAAGTTTTCAGCGGCCTGTTCAAGGTAGCCATTTTGCTTGTTCACAAGACCCGTGAAGTAATCAATCGACCACGGTGGTGATGGCACTTTGTGCAAAGCTGCCTGTTGCAACGATGACGCCGCATCGTCCAAACGACCTTCGCGTAAATAGACACGCGCCAGGTTCATGGAACCGTCGGCCCTGTCTAACGCGACCACTTGCCTAAACGCCGCTTCGGCCTGACGCAACTCACCGGCGCCTTGTTTACGCAACAAACCAATACCGTAGTCGTTCCACCGCTGCCACAAAGGAGCTTCAGGTCGCGACGAGCGCTCGGCGGCTACCTTCGGATTAATAGGTACAGCCGCCTGACTAAACCTGAGTTGCGTAACACTCGTTGTGTTGTCGGCAGGGTCTAATTCAATTGATGATGTGTCACTTGCAGAGGTGACGCTGAGCGTTAACCGATCGGCTGCAATTGTGATTATTGGAAGGTCGTTGTAAGCCGACGCATCATCCATAAACAATCGGTAGTAAGCCGTATCAAACTTACGGTAGTGCAGTCGCGCATCGAGCGTAACAGTTGTAGCCGTAGCAGGAACGGTGAACCGATAGTGGACAACGTCGGCTGCGCCCGGCGGAATTTGGTGATTATAAAGCGGCGTGAATATATCTTCGGCGTTGCGCTGAGCAATGCGGTCCCCGTTCTTGTCCAGTACGTACGCGTTTACAAAGTGCGACCACGGATCGACTTCACCCGTAGCCGGGTCTATTTTACCGCTTGCGCCGACAATTTTGCCGTCGACTTCCAGGGTAACTTCAAGCCAAATCTGATTGGAGTCGGATGTGCCTTGGGTAAACGGATGTCCCAAAGTGAGAGTACGAAGAACGGTCTCCAGCAAATACGTTTTCCCGGCCACGAGCACTTCGCTATCTTTTTCAATAGGCGCGTGCAACTCCCCGTCAATCTGGCCGTCTTCTTTCAAACCAAACAAATCGACGCGCAGAGCACCTTCGAGCATTTCCCGATTCGCTTCGTTCGTTCTGTGCGCAAACCCCAGAACATGGGGAATCGCTGTATTCGCACTTGGGAACAGGTGGTTATGGACTTTTAGCTCGCCCGAATCGTCAAAACGTCCCGCGCCGAAATCGGTCGAGGGCTCTAGCTTCATGTGGCAACCGTTACAATTCTTTTCCGCTTTCGGCGGGTAGTAGAAGCTAGTAACGCCATGGCCCGATACGCCGCTTAAAAGGAACGTATCGTAGTGATTCTGCCCCCGTAGCCATTTGTAGTTGTTCAGCTCTTCGGGCAAGTGAACTTTGTGGCATGTACCGCAAAACTCTGTGCTCTTGTGTAAAGGTTTAAGAAACGTCTTTTTGTGAAAATCGGGCTTTGCCTTGACCAGAAGACGATTAATCGCCTGCAAGCCAGGCTTTTCACTGTAAGCAAACGGATAGTGCAAAGGCTCTTCAATGGTGTAGTCTGCGTTACCGCGCACACTGTTTAAATTGGTAATCGCGTGACAGCTTGTGCAAGTAATACCGGCTTGCGCCGTCGGGTGGTTAACATCGTCAAAGTCAGGGTCGTCGAATGCTCCACTGAAAAACGGTACCGGGTCGTGACAACCGGCACAAAATCGGGAGGCCTGGACGTTGCCGTCTCTTTCCATGGACATAGCACGCGTGCCACGCACTGAAAAAAGATAGGCTGGATTATTAAACGAACTCATGTGGTGCATGCTGTCTTTCCAACTTGCATGCGTGTCTTCGTGGCACTGCTGACAGTAGCTATCCATCATGAGCGCTTTTTCAGGAATAAACTTACCGCTAGCCGTTCGCGCAAGAGACGGGAAAAAATATTGCTCGCCGGAATCTGGGCCCTCAACGTTCCACTGACGGGGGTCCTGCATTTGCCAAATTAGAGCAACCGCGGTTAGCGCCGCCGCTATGCCACCTACCCAGGCGCCCGCACGCCAGTTCATACCTCGCCCGGCCAGCCGGTGAAGTACAAACAACCAACCAACAATTAGCGGGCTCAGGGCGTGAAGCCAGTACGCACTGCTACGAGCTCCAGGGTGACGAATTTCAACCAGCGGAATACCGCGAGTGAGCGTCAAACCTGTAACCAGTAACAGCAACGCAATAACAAAGAGTGCGTAACCCACTTTTACGGCACGTCGATTTGGTCGCTTGCGGGAGTTCTTTATATGGATCGCGCCGTACACGATGACCGGCACAATAATGATGAATCCGAGCACCAGGTGGGCGAGGAACATATATTGATAAAAAAAGTTCTGGTAGGGGTTACCCGTCAACCACTCAAGCAGCGTGGTGGCGCTTAAATAAACTGAATTGGCTGACAGCAGGGCAAACATCACGAATACCGTTACCAGCAGCTTTTTCAGTCGCGGGCCAACCGCAGGTACATATTTTTTTCGAAGCGTCATATTATTGTATGTGTTGCTCT
>QIGP01000039.1 GCA_003228965.1 Gammaproteobacteria bacterium | reverse complement strand
ACCTCGATTCGTCCTCCGTCTTCATGAGCTTGCGCCGGTAATTTGGTCCATAATTCAAATTGAACGGGAAAAATGTGCGGGTCGTCACAGATGTCTTACTGGATATTACGTAAATTAAATTATCCGTAGGCGGGAAAAATTTCCCAGTCTGGTTTAATCTAGTACGGACAGAATAAGTTGGACATCGCGTGACCACAAAAACTACAAGAAGACCTCCAGGCGACATCCGGTTATCGGGCGTAACACGGCCTCACCTGGGTTCCAGAGCGGCTCTTCAGGCTGTCAGCGACGGCGTGGTGGTGGTTAACAGCGACGGCAGGGTCGAGTTTTTAAATCCGGCCGCTGAAGCATTGTCCGGTTGGGTGCTTGAAGAAGCCACTGACCAGCCGGTGGATAGCATAGTCACCTTGCGTGAAGAGGTCAGCGGCCATCGTGTTTCAGGCCTTGGGCTAACACAAGTGGCCAATGACGCTCGGGATATTGGGCGCTGCACCATTACGACGCGTGCAGGCGACCGCAAGTCTATCGACGCGAACGTGTCACCCGTGGTTGATTTTGACGGCACCATTACCGGTAAAGTGCTGGTGCTGAAAGATCGCAGTGAGCAGCTGGGTTTGGAGGCTCGTCTGGACCACCAAAGTACGCACGACGCTCTTACCGGGTTATTAAACCGTACCGCATTTGAGCAAGAGCTTTTCGAGCTGTTTAGTTCCAGAGTCCCCAATTCTGACGAGCAGGCCTTGCTGTATCTGGATATCGATCAGTTCAAGGTAATTAACGATACCTGTGGCCACACGGCTGGTGACCACTATTTGATGCAGCTTACCCAGCTGCTCAATCAACGAATACGCACTAGCGATGTGCTGGCCCGTTTGGGCGGTGACGAGTTTGGCATATTGTTGCGTGGATGCGATCAGGCCCAGGCCAAAGAACTGGCTGAGGAGTTGTGCCAAAGCATCGCGTCAATGCCATTCAAATGGCGTGACAGTACTTACCTTCACACCGTGAGCATAGGGGTTACATCGATAAATCCCGACGACGATAAAACCGCTGTGCTAAGCGCTGCCGATGTGGCCTGTTTCACGGCCAAAGATAATGGCCGAAATCGTGTGCACGTGTATCACGACGGCAAGGTGTCGAGCAGGCATGTGGAAATGCAGTGGGTTGCGCGTATTTCGCGCGCTCTCGACGAAGATCGTCTGGTGATTTACTCACAGCCCATCGTGAACATAGGCGAAAATAGCGTGAACGAAGCGCCTCATTACGAATTACTGGTGCGTCTTACCGACCGGTTCGGGCAGGTGATACTGCCCAAATACTTTATCTGTGCAGCCGAGCGTTACAATCTAATGCCGCGGGTCGACAGCTGGATGGTTACCTACGTGCTTGAGAACCTGATTTGGCGAGCAGGCCTCGCTGATGCCCCGCCGCGTTACAAGCTATCGTTAAATTTGTCAGGAACCAGCCTCAGCGACGAGGGTTTTATGAGTAATCTCGAATCGCTGCTGGAAGCTAATCCGCTGGATCCTGGTACGCTCTGCTTCGAAATCACCGAAACTGCGACTATCTCCAATATGGGGCATGTGGCCGATTTCATGCATCGCATGAAGGAGCGGGGGTGTGAATTTTCGCTCGACGACTTCGGAAGTGGTTTGTCATCGTTTGCCTACCTGAAAGAGCTGCCGGTTGATATACTCAAGATCGACGGCGACTTTGTGGCAGATATTCTTACTTCCGCTTCCGATGCGGCGGTGGTCGATGCCATTGCGAGAGTAGGCAAGGCTATGGGCATCCGTACCGTAGCTGAGCGGGTAGAGAGTAAGGAATTGATGGACGCTCTGGTTACGATCGGCGTCGACTACGCTCAGGGCTTTTATTTTGCGAAACCACGTCTTGTGCGAAATCGCAGTAGTTTTAACGGCGTTAAGGTCAACCGGCACTCGCTGCTTGCCTGAAAATTAGCCGCTGTAGTCCTTTCGGGGTCGATTCGCTTTTAAGCCTGTCACTTTACGCGTATTCTAGTCTTTGATCGGGGCGATGCTCCGTCTTGTTTGGTCAACAATTGGTCAGGCAGCACATCTGGAGTAATCAACACGCTTATGGATTTATCCGCCAGGCAACGCACGACCTCTGTGCTCTCAGGTAACGACCCGGAAGTTTCACGCACACTGAATCCTGATTCCACCGCACCCGTGCTGCTGGTCTGTGACCACGCGAGCAATCGGGTTCCTGACAAATTAAATAATCTGGGTCTCGATGCGTCTGCGATGAGCCGGCATATCGCGTACGACAAAGGGTCGGCAGAGCTTACTGAAAAACTAAGCTCAGAATTGGGTTATGCCTCGGTGCTGTGTAATTTCTCGCGACTTGTCATCGACTGCAATCGTATTCTGGGAGACTCAACGCTCATGCCTGAAGTGAGCGACGACGTTTTGGTTCCTGGTAATCAGGCGCTGACCGAGTTGCAACAAGCGATGCGTTACGACGAGATTTATCGACCCTATCACGACAGTATCAGCCTGGTTATCGATCGGTTGGAGCGTCAGGTAGAGGCGCCCGCCGTTGTGGCTATTCACTCGTTTACGCCAATGCTCCATGCGGGAGACGAGCGACCCTGGCACGTAGGCGTGTTGTGGGACAAAGATCCGCGCATCGCCTCGTTTCTACTTGATTTTTTACGCAGGGATGAGGATCTGTGCGTTGGCGACAACCAACCGTATTCCGGCCAAGAGGCGGCCGACTACACCATCGATCATCACGGCGAAGGTCGTGGTCTTCCTTGCGTCTCGATTGAAATACGTCAGGACCTTTTGAGTACACCTGAAGGCATTGACGACTGGGTGCGACGACTTAGCGAATTTTTTACATCACTGCAAAAAAATCAAGGCCTGTTTACCAAGCGACATTAAACGCCACACATTTAATCTGAGCAAGGCATCTATGGGGGAGTCTTATGATTAGCAAACCGCCGTTTACTATTGGAGTCGAAGAAGAGTATTTGCTGGTTGATAAAGAAACCCGCGATGTAGCTACCGAACCGCCCGAAGAAATGCTTGAGGCCTGCCAGGCGGCGGCGCCGGGGCAAATATCTCCAGAGTTTCTTCGTGCTCAAATTGAAGTAGGCACTAAAGTCTGCAGCAACGTAACCGAAGCACGAGAAGAGCTGAATATGTTGCGCGGTTGCATTGCCACTATCGGCGACCGTTACAACATCGCGCCAATTGCCGCTTCAACGCACCCGTTTGCTAGCTGGCACGTGCAAAAGCTCACCAACCACGCGCGCTATCACGATCTCGACCGAGACATGCAGGGCTCGGCCAGGCGGTTGCTGATTTGCGGCATGCACGTTCATGTTGGTATAGACGACAACGATTTGCGTATCGACCTGATGAATCAGTTCGCGTATTTTCTGCCTCATTTATTGGCATTGAGTTGCTCTTCGCCGTTTTGGGCTGGCGATGATACGGGGCTCCAGTCCTACCGTCTTACGGTGTTTGACGGTATGCCGCGAACCCGCTTGCCGGAGAAGTTTTCCAGTTACAGCGAGTATCAGCGTCATCTGGATATTCTGATCGAGTCGGGCGTGATGGAGGACGCGACCAAGTTATGGTGGGACGTGCGTCCTAGTGCTCGTTATCAAACGCTCGAGATGCGTGTGACTGACGTGTGTACACGTATCGACGACGCTCTATGCATTGCGGCTATGGCCCAGTGCTTTTTAAGCATGTTGTTCCGTCTGCGCCGTGACAACAAGCGTTGGCGGCAGTACGCTCCAATGCTGGTCGCTGAAAACCGGTGGCGCGCTATGCGTTACGGTTGTGATAACGGTCTGATCGATTTTGGTCGAGGAAAGTTGATGCCGTACGGCGATCTTTTTGAAGAAATGCTCGAGTTGATTCGCGAAGACGCCGAAGAGTTGGGTTGTCTTGACGAAGTGCTTCATGCTCGGCGCATCATTGCCCGCGGCAACAGCGCTCATCAGCAACGAGATATCTACCAAAAGGCGGTTAGAGAAGGCATCGATCGGGCAGAGGCACTCAAGCACGTGGTCGATCACCTGATTAGCGAAACACGTTTGGGAAGCACGGCTTGTTGATGCTTTTTACGTCATCGCTTATGTTGTCTGCTAGAATTATTTTAAATAAAAATTTATTTTAGGGTAACGCGATCTGATTTTAGTAATAAACTATAGAGCGACCTAACTTTGGTTCAATGTGGTTGAACAAACTGTTCGGTCGCGGTGCCTGTCCTATTGCTTCCAAAAAATCGCCAATGTCGCAGCACCTAAAAAGTTGTTTCGATATCGCGATAAAGAAACTGACATCGTACTTTTTTTACCGTCTGGATAGTTGAATCAGGTTCCGAATATTTCATTATTACGGCTGATTGGGCGGAAACGGATTTAGCCTGCATTATTCATGAGTGCGCTAGCGCTGTGTACTTAGGAAGGACATACAAGGTTGAAAAGAACATGAGCAATTTGACAGACTGCGG
>QIGP01000015.1 GCA_003228965.1 Gammaproteobacteria bacterium | reverse complement strand
CGACGGTGACATCGTCTGCATCAAGTGCGACAAGCCAACCAACAGGTCGTTTGGGCAGGGTTTTTGTTACCCCTGTTTTCGCAGTGCTCCAGAAGCCAGCGAATGCGTGTTGCGACCAGAGCTTTGCCGTGCTCACGAGGGAGAGGCCCGCGACATGGAGTGGGCGAAACGCAACTGCCTCCAGGAGCACATTGTATACCTCGCCAAGAGTTCGGTGATCAAAGTAGGCATCACTCGCGGCACTCAGGTACCGACACGCTGGATCGATCAAGGCGCGTCAGAAGCATTGGTATTTGCGCGCACACCGAATCGCTACACCGCCGGAGTTGTTGAAGTTGCGATGAAATCGTATCTGACCGACCGTACGAACTGGCGCCGCATGTTAAAAAACGAAATCAATCCGGATGATCTAGTCGAACGAAAACTTGAGGTGTCCAGGAAACTCGACGCGTCGCTTCGTGAATTTGTCACCGAAGACGATGAGACCGTTGTCGTTAACTATCCGGTGATAACCTATCCCGAAAAGGTCAAAAGTGTAGGTTTCGACAAGCTGCCTCGTATTGAAGGCAAACTGCTGGGTATTAAAGGTCAGTATTTACTGCTCGACGACGACCGTGTGCTCAACATCCGCAAACACCAGGGCTATCTGATTCGCGTCAATCAAGAATAACGTCCACAGCTCCCGCTCTACACCATCCCCGTAAGGCGCTGCTCAACAATTAAATTAGCCTCCGTCATTATAAGCATATTCTGGAAAATACTAATGAATAAGCTACTATGTCGCCATGACTTTTTTAAAACGACAACTCGATGAATTCTGAATCGCTACTGATACTCAACGGACCGGGCCTTGCGCGCGTAGAGGAATTTGCCAAGGACGCCTTTGGTGTCGTTTCACTCTCGCAAATCGAACAAGCCTGTGAGCAGTTGTGCGAAGAACTCAATGTTACCCTGGATTTTCGTCAGAGCGACGACCAGGAACAGATCATTCAGTGGATTAAACACGAGGCCAATGAATTTGGCGCTCTCATTTTCAATCAAATGGGGTGTGCAATGAGAACGCCCATAGACTACGCAAAGTATTGCGCCGACCTTGAAATTCTTACAACCCTTTCCCGGCCCGTGACTGAAATTCATATGACCAATGTGTTTCGCCACGACCCCGACACGTTTAAAGCGCTTCGTGGTCCCGAAGGAAAATCCTCGTTTGTATGTGGTTTAGGTTTAGACAGCTACCGGGTTGCCATTCGCGCTGCAGCCAAGAACTTAACTGGAAGCCACTCATCATGAAGATTAGAGTGATTAATGGCCCTAACTTAAATTTACTGGGCACCCGCGAACCTGAAATCTACGGTACCGACACGCTTGGCGATATTGAGACTCACTGTAGGATGATAGGTATACAGTGCGGTATTGAAATTGAATTTTTACAGTCCAACTATGAAGGTCAGTTAGTCGACTGGATTCAGGACTCCATCGGAAGAGCCGACGCCATCATCATTAACGCGGCTGCGTACACCCATACTTCAGTCGCCATTCACGACGCTCTAAACTGTTTTTCAGGATTCAAACTTGAACTGCACATTTCCAACCCACACATGCGCGAATCGTTTCGACACGTATCTTTCGTCTCTTCGGCTGTCGATGCGGTTATTGCAGGGTTCGGTGTAGACGGTTATGAACACGCCGTAAACCTGATTGTCGACCGCCTGATCACGGACTGATTAGCGGCCAACTCCACGTAGTGGTCCCGGTGCTACAAGGCGTTAGCCCGGTCTATCACGCGCTCAAGTTCCAAAGCCAGCCGCTGGTTTTCAGAGTCATTGGCAACCAGTTCTCGGCGAATAGCGAGTATTTCCTCAAAATGCACGCGCGCAGCCGACGAGTCTCCGGCAGCCAACAGCGCATCTGACACATTCTCAAGACCAATAGCCAAAGTGCGGGCTGCGTTTGCATTCTCTTTATCCGTCTCTGCCAGAGACCGATACACAGTCAACGCATCCTGGTAGTAAGGTAACGCGGCCTGGGCATCACCACTTGCGAGGCGAACATCACCAATTTTCTCGCGTGCAATAGCAGCATCTCTTCGCGTGTTCGCGTTGGCCGGGTCGTTGACGGCTTGCTGCTCTCTTATTTCAAGAGATGTTTCAAAGTGCTCTAGTGCTTCAGGGTACTGCTCAGCCTGCGACAGCATGGTGCCGATACGTTCGTGAAGCATGGCGAAGTAACGAAGAGTACCTTTTGGTTTGTTGTCACTCTCAACCAAAGGTGTGATGGTGACTAGCGCATCACGATATGACTGTAGAGCATCTCTAGCTCGCCCCAAATTCGGAAAACTGGGATGACCTAGCAAGTCACCTCGCTTAACGCCGCTGATCACGACTGAAATAACAGCAACGCCGGCATCGGGGTAATTACCAACCAGGCTTTTAAACAACTCCTGCGACTGCACCGAATGTGTCAGCGCGCCGTCAAGGTCACCCGTCCAACTCAGTACATCTGCCATTCCCTCGTGAACTATAGCTTTATGCCGTTCGATGACCACGTCGTCTTCGACGCCTTTCGACAGCTTCTGGGCGATAGCTAACGCTTTCTCATAACTGTCAACAGCACTTGCGACATCACCCAAATTGGAATTAGTTGGATTGCCTAACACGTCACCAAGGCGTTTATACGCCTTGGATAAATCCAGCTGCAGCCCCCGGTCGCTTCCGGCGTCCTGTGCCAACCTGTCAAGATAGTGAATTGACTCTCGCGTCATCAGTCTGCGCGCTTCAGTTCCGCCAGGTAGATTGGCAATTTCGTCGTGCATTTCATAAATCACGGTTTCGGCAAATCCGTGTAAATCGCTAAAGCGCTTCTCTGCAATGTGCGCTTGCCACATCGAAACGCCCAGTCCCGCAACTAGCGCCAGCAACCCGGCCGCCCCTGCGGCCACACTAAAACGATTGCGCCCGACAAATTTACGCAGTCGATACGAAGTTGCGTCTCCTTTTGCAAGCACCGGCATACCGCGTATAAAACTCTTCAAATCGTTGGCGAAGATCAATGCAGACGGATATCGGTCCTGTGCAGAAGTACGCAGCGCTTTTAGTAGAATCGCGTCCAGGTCACCGTTAAACCGACGCGATAGTTTCGCTAGCGTGGTTTGTCGATTCCCCGCAATAGTGTCACCCCAAGCAGGAGTACGTAATGACTGCACGTGCTCGCTCGGTGAACGTATCACTGTGGTTTCCATTCGCTTCATCAACTCTGCGCGAGGCGCTGCCACAAACGCATAAGGTGTCTCACCAACGAGCAGCGAATACGTCAGCACGCCCAACGAATAAACGTCACTAATGGTCGTAACGACGTCACCGGCAATTTGCTCCGGGCTTGCGTAGTCGGGAGTCAGTGCAACGAGATCCGTTGTGCCGGAGGTGTCGGGTTTCTCCGCTGACACCGGCTTCACTAGCTTGGCAATTCCGAAATCGAGCAGCTTGGGGATCCCGTCGTCCGTAACAAGAATGTTGCCAGGCTTCAGGTCGCTGTGCACTACCAGATTTTGGTGCGCCGACTGAAGCGCTAAAGCCACTTTCTGCACGAGATCCAGGCGTTGATTAACGGTCAGGCGATGTACGTCGCAAAACTTGTCTATCGGTATACCCTCGACAAGCTCCGTGACCAGGTAGGGCAAGCCTTTCTCAGTGGTACCGCCGTCTATAAGCCTTGCGATGTACGGATGATGCAGTCGCGCAAGAATGCGCCGCTCTTCGTCGAAACGACTAATCATGTCACTGGATTGAAGATACGTACGCATTATCTTCAAGGCCACGCGCTGCGAGTAACCTTCGGCTTCGCGTTCCGCCAGGTAAACGTTACCCATGCCGCCACTTCCCAAGTTGCGCACAATCCGGTAGTCGCCTACCATTTCACCGGCTTCAAACTCGACTTCTTCGGCGGCCGGCTGCAAAAAATCGGATGTTCGGTCGACAGTAGCAATCAGTTTGTCGACGGCGTTGCGAAGGGCACTATCGTTTGTGCATACCTTATCCAGGTAAGCCTCTCTTTGGCCCACCTCGTAAGACAACGCTTCTTCACACAGCGTCATGATCTTCATTTGAAAGTCGGTGTCGTTCATAGTTTTTGTTATTACGCGACCAAGTGAACTGTGCTCTAACGGACCTTTCTTGGGGTCCGTTAAACTCTTATTGTTCACATTAGTATACCTGCTCGACTTGCCCCGGTCTGGTTGTATTGCGACAAGATAATATCCAGCTAAATCATGCAATTGACCTCATTGCATGGAACAACCAGACAGTATGTAAAATCACGCCGGACGCGAATAGCTCCTGTCTTAATGCCTGGCGAGAGAATTAATGCGAGCATGCGGGAGCCAAACTTCAGTTAGGATGCCTGGTGGTTACTGTTGAGAGCACCGCAATGTGTGGGGCATTTCTGTTTTTTAGGAGCGGAAGCCAATCGCTAAGGTGCACAAGGCCACAGTATATCTTGGGTTAAA
>QIGP01000401.1 GCA_003228965.1 Gammaproteobacteria bacterium | reverse complement strand
GTTTGCTCTTATGCTTAGGCTGCTCATCGACGGCCTTGGTGCCATGTACGCCGATTGGCGCGACATGATCATGGTGATGTCCGTGCTGTCCATCGCGCTAGGTAATATTGTCGCCATTGCACAAACAAACTTGAAACGCATGTTGGCGTACTCCACCATTTCGCACGTAGGATTTATTCTCATGGGCTTTTTGGCGCCAACAACAGCAGGTGTTGAGGCTGCGCTTCTTTACACGATCGTTTACGTGATCATGTCGGCCGGTGCGTTTGGCATGATCATTCTTTTGGGGCGGGAAGGCTTCGAAGCCGATGAGATTGACGACTTCAAAGGCTTGTTCCGCCGCAGTAAATGGTTCGCCATGATTATGATGCTCATCCACCCCTGATTGGGTTCTATCCCAAGCTCAACGTCATCATGTCTGCGTTGAACGCAGGTTTTGTATGGGTGGCCGTAGTGGGTGTGATTTTCTCGGTAGTAGGCGCGTTCTACTACTTGCGGGTCATTAAAGTCATGTTGTTCGACGAACCTGCAGAAGATGCCGCACCTATTGAGGCAAGCTTCAGCATGAAAACGGCTCTAAGCGTAAATGGTTTAGCCGTGCTGGTACTTGGCTTGTTGCCGGGCGCACTGATCACCTGGGTTGCTGCTTCATTTTAGTGTATTAAGGCTACCGTCTCGTCCGGGGCGGTAGCGATTGATCTCATCCAACGAGGTCTTCGAATCTATCTTGCCGGACTTTCGATCTATTGCTGGTGACCAATTAGGCCGGTTGACTTGAGTCAACTGCACTCCGGTAAATACTTAGATTTACCACTAGTGTGATGATTTCGTCTAAACAAACTACAATTGATCAACGATTTGCTTGATGACTACTAGTAATCGCCAGGGAGAATATCAGTATGCGGTTTCATTTTTGTTCGAAGTTTACGTTTCTAGCAGTTCTAACTCTTTTCTTGCAGCAAGGTTCGGCTCTGGCAGAAATCATGTACGTTACAGACATTCTGCGACTGGGAATTCATGAAGATCGCGATACCGCTGATAAGCCCTTCAAATTGCTGGTTAGCGGAGATGCGTTGGATATTATCGAACAGGACGCCTATTACGCCAGAGTCAAAACCATGGAGGGCGATGAGGGGTGGGTTAAAGCGAGCTATCTGGTGACAGAAAAACCTTCTCTGGCATTGCTGGCCGAATTAAACACAGAACGAGAAAATCTCACTAGCGAAATTGCATCACTACGAACGACACAGACTGAACACGACAATGTGCTGGCCAATGTTCGCGGCGAACGAGACACACTGCTACAAACGGTATCAACGACCACTACCGAAATTGATGCTTTGCGTTCAGAGCAGCAGACATTGATTGAT
This sequence comes from Gammaproteobacteria bacterium, assembly GCA_003228965.1. GTDB lineage: Bacteria > Pseudomonadota > Gammaproteobacteria > Steroidobacterales > SZUA-146 > SZUA-146. Next base: position 4,040 of record QIGP01000401.1, on the reverse strand, counting down.
AAAATAGACGCGAAAAAGTTCAGTGTCGCTATCCCCTGGATAATACTGATAGGAATAGTCGCGCTGGCTGGAGGTTTTTTCGGTGGCTGGTGGTGGACCGATGCAAGGCAGCGTGCGAGACATGGTGGTTATAGGGTTTAAAGGTTTAAAGAGGTCTACCCAATAAAGGTGTAAAATAAAGGGGTCAAGTCTACCCATTATTCATTTTGTCAGCTCGCTCGGTCGCCGGCCGAAAGCAATTACAGAGTGAATAATGGGTAGACTTGACCCCTTACTTCTTTCACGCGGTTTGATGGAATGTAAATGAAACTCGTCAAGATCATTAGCTCAGTCGCAGCCTTGTGTTGCGCGCTTTCGATAATGGTGGACGCGCGGGCCGACAAGCCTGCAGTGAAAGACTCCATCAAGCGCTATCACGGTTTTACGTATGGCGATCCGCGTCAGTGCGCGTGGCAAGCGTGTTCGATCGACGACGACTGTGTGGTAATAGACTATGTACGTTGCGTGGGACCAGTTGCTGTTAATCGCAACAGCGTGGTATCAGCGAAGAAACAGTTAGAGGGGATTAGCCAGCTTATTGACTGCGTCGACGCGCAACGCGCTACACCAGTTGATGTCGAATGCGAGCACAATCGCTGCCAGCTTAAGAGCAATGGCGGGCATAATTACTGTCTGCAACGCAGCTTAAGTGAAGAGATCATTAGTCGCTGTCTAGCGAGCGAACCCGAATTGTGTCTTGAAGCGGCCAAGCGAGCGAATGTGTGGTCGCTTCAACCTGGGTACCATGCGATTCTCAAAGCTGCTTGCGATCGCGAGCATGCACCGTCTTGCTTTGAGCTGGGGTCGAACCATAGCAACGCTACCGATGCGAACATACTTTTTACTCGCGCTTGCGAGTTAAGATTCGCGCTCGGCTGCCTGCAATTGGGCTGGCGCCTTGGCCAAGACGATCCAGTTAACTCTTGGTTTTATGCCGCGTGTGATATCGATTCCAGCGTTTGCATGCGGATAGGCCAAGGGCTGAGAAAAGACGACGTCGCTTCGGCGCGAAGTTATTGGTTCAAACGTGGTTGCGATAAAGGTTACGCGCCCTCATGTGATGCGTTGGAGTCTGTGGAAAAAGCGTTACGGGCCGAGCAGAAAGAGCGGGAGAGCGCGCTAGAGCGAAGTCTTCCAGTTAACCAGATGACGAGCAAAGTACTTTGGGACAGGGTTGTACGCGACAACCCCGAAATGGAGGGGGCTTCATTTCTTAGTGCGGAACGCCTAAAGCCAGGATACTCACTAGCCGACTATTACATCATTCGGTATTCGACAAAAGAAGGTGAGATAAAACATACTGTTTTGCCGGAGGAATAGGCTGAGCAGAGACTTGGCACTGATTGAAAATTAATCCTCGCGGATATATGTGCGAGAACCAACAACACTTTGGCGAGCTAGCCAGGATCAACTCGCTTGACGAGATCAAACGGCCTATTAAGGGAGCGATTAAAATTGAACACACCGCTTATTAACAGTGCACTGAAAAGATTGCTTCTCGTTCTTTTACTTTTGCAAGCGTTAGCTGCATGTACAGCAACTTCGACGCACACTTTCCTGGTCGATGATGTCACGCTTGATTATGTGATTAAGGGCAGCGGTCCACCTCTATACCTATTGCACGGTGGTATGGAATCGCGGGATAGTTTCGAAAAACAAATTCCTGAATTATCTAAATCTTTCACAGTTGTTGCGCTCGATAGCCGAGAGCAGGGGCGAAGTAGTCGGGCAGACGCGCAAATCTCCTACGAACTCATGTCGAAAGATGTTGTCGCTCTTGCGCAACATTTAGGTCACGAGCATATTTCGATCATGGGTTCCAGTGACGGCGGTGTAACAGCGCTTACAACAGCCATTAACGAACCGGGGCTTGTCGATAAATTAATCTTACTCGGGGCAAATTATCATTTTGATTCCTATCCTGAGGAAACGTATAAGTTCATTGCAAATTACGAATGGGACGGAAATATCGATCCTATAGGCTATCCTGGAATTTTTATCAAACATTACATGACGGGAAACGATGACCTTACCGGGTTTAAAGATCTGCTGAAAGAGATGTCCCTCATGTGGACGACAAGCCCGACTTTTTCGATAACCGACCTAGGTAGAGTTAAGGCCAAAACACTTGTTATCAATGGCGACCACGAGGATATGAGCTTAGAACATATTGTATCGCTTTATGAGGCTCTCGCGGAGGCACAGCTTTTTATTGTTCCTGATGGAACCCACTATTCGTTGGAAGAAAAGCCTGACCTGATAAATTCGGCGGTTCTGAAATTCTTGAACGAATAGTAGTTATTGCTTGTGGCGATCATCGTGAGTTAGCTAGATTCTGAGACGACCGACTGCCAAGCACTTTCGTCTTATCGAGATACTTACAGGAGTTCGATTGTATAACTATAGTTTTGGCCACGGACAATCAGTACCCAATCAGATAAACCGTGCCTGCTTCGACACAGTCCAAGCTCAGGCCCTCGTTCGCTCTCGGTCAGAATAACCGGGACCAGGCTGATTAAGCCTACGCTTGGTAGATATCGGTTTTGGATCGCGTGCTCTTAATCTAGCTTAAACACAGTCTTAATTCGGACGATCCAAATCAACTGTTTCCCAATCATTCACACGGTTGTTCAATCGCTTACGCCAGATTTCTCCCAGATCACATGATGTATCTCGTTTACAATAAATGATCCAATTCTTTAGTCGTTTGCGCCTATTCAAAGAAGGAAGCGTAATAGCGCTTTGTTTTTGATGGAACGCCAACTCCTGGGGATTAGACATGAACTCGCTCAAGCAATCGATCGGACAGCTATTTAAAGCAGGCCTTATTCTGCGTGCGTTACTCGCTACTTTCGTGATCGCAATGCCGGTCGCGGCACAGCCACTGGATGCGCTCGAAAAAAGCTGCATCTCCGCAACGCGAGACGTTGCTACGCTGTTCGACAGCGTAAATCGATGCCCTGAGGCTAACGCCGGTGTAGATCTACCTATTCAGCTTAATCAACAAGTACCACTTGATGCGAGTCGCACAGTGGACCTGGATGGTCAGCTACTAAGTTTCGAGTGGTCTTTGGTACGAGCACCAAAGGGTAGCGCCGTAGCGGTTGACGAGTCGTCTTCTGTGCGTTCTCACTTTACCCCTGACCTTGCAGGCGACTACGTGTTTGAGCTGCAGGTTACCGACAGTGCCGGTGCGGTTGCAAAAGATCGTGTGACCTTTAGCACGAACAACGTGCCTCCCGTTGCACAGACAAGCAAAGACCTCACGGTGCCGGTCGGCCAAATGGTCTCTCTTGATGCGGCAAGGTCGTACGATTTAGATGGCGATGTGCTTGCCTACCAGTGGACGTTGGTTGAGAAGCCAAAGAACAGCAGTACCCGTTTATCTATCTTCGCGTTCGGCTGACCGTTCTTCACTTGTTATCGATAGCGAAGGCGACTACCGAATTGAGTTAAAGGTAAACGACCGTGCGACATCAAGTGCGGGAGCTGAGCTTGTCCTGAGTACGCATAACTCTGCACCAGTGGCCAATGCAGGCCGGGCACGCACAGTGGGCCCAAACTCAACGATTATTTTCAACAGTAGCCGTTCCGAAGATTTCGACGACAATGCACTGTCTTATCACTGGTCAGTGTTGTCAGCACCGGAAGGGTATAAGGGTACGTTTGATAACGCATCGATCGATAGCCCGACCATAACAGTTGGAACACAGGGTCTCTATCTTGTCCAGCTCGTGGTAGACGATGGCGTTTCTGTTAGCAACCCTGCAACAACCCTTATAGAAGTAAAACGCGACAGAATCACCAACTTTGACCTCAATGACTACCTGCCTTTGGTTAGTCGCGCGGGCTCCCCTGACACTGACGGCGATGGCATAGCAGATCCAACCGACAACTGTGTGCTGATTCCCAACGCGCCACAACGTGATACGGACGGCGACGGTATAGGAAACTTTTGCGACCCGGATTTGAACAACGACGGGATTGTGAATTTCGTCGAC
>QIGP01000435.1 GCA_003228965.1 Gammaproteobacteria bacterium | reverse complement strand
GCATTGTAAACACCGTGTGGTTGCCGTTGCCGACGACTTCGACAGCAGTCGTCGCGGAGTCAAGTGTCGCTCTTGCGATAAACGCTGCGGGGGCGAGTTCATTGCCAGCAGAGTCAATGATGCGTAATTGTGTCGAGTCGCCACTCGCCTCGGCAGCCGCTCCATACGCGTGTAGCGCCAGCACAGTGTAGGCCGACGACAGCGTATTGAACCGGTTTTGTAAAACGGGTGTGACCAAAGTGTTCATCTGCTGCGCAAGGCCCGACATTTTATCTGGAAAATGTTTGGCCAATAAAAACACATACTGAGCGTCGCGGCTCAGGCGCGTATCAAAGTCGCTGTACATCTCGTTACCGCCTTGTATGACGTATTTGGCTACCAACTCGTCGGCCAGATCATCAAGTTTGACCAGGCGATAGCTCGCAGCCATATAGACGGCCGTAATGTCTTTCTTCCACTCGTCTCCCAGGCTTTGCAGGTACTCTTGAAGGCTGGTCAGATAGTTGGTAGTAACGAGCCCATTTCTGGTCAGTACGTAAATGGCGTAGGCACGCAGTCGCGCCTCATCTTCAGAAGTTGTAGTGCGTGCTGCAATTTCACGCAAGAAATTTTGCGCGCTTTGCAGCATGGTCTGTGGAACGGGCAGTTCTGCTTCTTTGGCTTCTGTCAGGAAATGGGTGATGTAAACGGACGGAAATTCGGCGGCCTCACTTGAGGACTGCCAAAAGCGGAACCCGCCGTTGGCTAGCTGTCGAGTTCTAAGCTTGCGCATAAGCTGGTCAAACTGGGCGCGGAATTTTGCATCATCGAATGCCGTATTTTGGCCGTATAAACCCAACTGTGGGAATACTTTGCTGACAATTTGCTCGGCGCAGGCATGGGGGAATTCGTCCAGGTAATGTTGCAGACCTTCGCTAAGAATAACGGGGCTGACCGATGCGGACACAACGTTAGAAGCAAGTTCGCCACGAATCTCTCGCGTTAAAGCAACTTGGATCGAGCCACCTGTGTGAACGGCTGACTCCACTGTTGTCGAGTAAGGCGTAGCCGGGCGGACGCTTAGCGTACTGGCGAGTTGGGCAGAAACGTTTTTCGATGACGCCGTGAACTTCAAGTTAGCCGGGCCAGCCTGATCATTGGCCCGAACCCGAAAGACAACGCTGCTTTCTCTGCCTTCATCAATGTTGAGCGTTTGTGCAGGTGCCCCAACCACCGACAGGTGAGCCGACGGTTCAATGCGTAGCTGAATTGGTGCTTGTAACCCCGAGCCTTCAATATTGTTGGCAACACCTACGCTCACCTCAAATTCGTCGCCGGGCGCTACGCTTGTCGGTACGTTCGGGCTAAGCACAAAAGGTCCGCGTACAGCCGTCTTGATTTGTGCGTCACCGACGGCGTCGTCGGCTACCGCTACAGCCATTATCGAGAGCTCCCCGTTAAAGTAGTCTGGCACTTGATAAGTGACCGACTGTGCGACAGGCCCTGCGTCAAGCAGCCCTGACCAAAAGACCACAGGCGCATCAGTCTTGCGTCTGAACGGGTTCAGGTTCTTGCCGGCGCTGCCAGCCGCTTCGCCTCCACCCGGGGCCGCATGGCTTGTGGCGCTAACAAACTCAGGCAGTACTAAATCGGCAATCTGATATGTCGAGACTCTGAGAGCGCGTTTGCGCAGGAAGAAGTCCAAAGGCTTGGGGCGCTGGTAATTCGCTACCTGCAATATACCTTCGTCAACAGCGAACACAACTATTCTCGAAGGCTTGTCCGTTTGATACTGGATCTTCAGTGATTGGCCAGGCTCGACTTTTTGAGGGGCTTCAAGCGATAGTGAGATGGTGCGGGCGTCACGTTTAATTGAAAATGACTTGAGTGCGTAGCTTAACGGATTCAGGTAAATTTCTTTGGAGCCCAGACCTCGCATAAACGTAACGTTGACATAGGCGTTGCCTTCAAGATTGTCAGGAACACGAATGCTTTGAGTGCTTGAGGTAGTCGATGTCTGAAACCACTGGTAGGCCAGGACAGAGTCGCGCTCAATAGTGACAAGACCTGTGCCGCTGTAGGGCGCAGTAATCTGTAGTTCAATACGCTCTCCAGGCGCGTAGCTTATTTTGTTCAATGTTAAATCGAGCTCCGCGTTCTGCTCAAGGTTGCCCGCCAGGTTTCGGGCGCCTGCAACTACAAATGGAACGCGACTGTATACCGTTCCTGTATGGTCAGTGATTTGTACGACGAAGCGGCCGGAAATTGTCGTCGGCAGTGTAAACGTCGCACCGTCTTTCGCAATGGAATAAGACTCTTCGTCAACTAACGTGTCTTTGCTAATCGATTGGTACGCGAACGTTCCGTCGCTTTGTTTGACAAGTGTAGATACGAACCTGCGCTCGTACAGTTTCAAAGAAAGCTTATCCAGCGCTACGTTGGCACCGTCACTGTTTAATCCGACAAATTCGACGGAGCGAGTGGCTTCTTTTTGAATGAAGTCGAGGTTGCCACTGGCTTTGTAGCCTACAAGGTAGTCAAGAGGTGACAACATAACCCGGGCCCGCGATTTAACGCTTCGGCCGCCACCTGCTTCGAAGCCTTCTGTATAAACGTTGAGCTCGTAAATACCTTTGTCGTACTGTCCAAGGTTCAGGTCAAGAGTGGCGGCGCCGTTCTGGTCAGTTGTGGTGGCAGTGAGCTTGCGTTCAATGGTTTGAGCGGCGGCGTTGTCGCGCCGCAATGGGTCAGTAAAAACAAAGTCGGGAAAGCCCTTGAAGTGCATTCTTGCCGCGCGCAAAACAACCGAGCCCTGCACTCGCCGATCGCTTGCAGGTGTGCCAAACAGGTTGTCGAGTTGTACCTCAACTTTTAGCCCATCGGGCTTGATCCAGCCAACAGGTTTTTGGCCACTGACTCGACTGGCGATACGCAGTCGGTCAGGCTGAAATTCTTCTACCTTGAACTGGTGTCCGCCCAGGTAGCGTCTACGATTGCTTTGCTCCACGGTGTACAGTGCGACTTCGTAGTTGCCCGTATTGAAACCAGTATCGGTTAGAAGTGTATGTTCAACGAAACCGTCTGCCGGTAGTCTGAGTTGCTTGTCGAGTATAAGTTGGCCGCGTGGGTCGCGAATAACCAGCTTAAGCGGCAGGCGATCCAAAGCGCGCCAGTTGCCACGTTTTACAATGGCGGCTAGATGTACTTTGTCGCCAGGTCTGAACAAGTCGCGTTCTGTGAATAGCTGAGCCTTGAGCTGGTTACCGTCGGTCTCGCTATATTCACCACTTGTATCGAAGCGGGAAAAATCGAGTTGCCGCGTGTAGCGGCCATAGGGCATGAACACCGAATCGCTACCGTTGCGAACAACATAGACCGTGGCGGCTTTTTCACGCGTGAACTCGTTCGCCGTAGACATGCGCGCGTGACCGTCACCTGATGTGATGGCCTTGAGCACAGGCAGTCCATTCTTGCCGAGCAGCGTAATCGTGGCTCCCGGCACGGGGTTGCCGGATGCCAGCGAGTGGACAAACAGGTCTTGCTGACCGTTAGCACCTACTTTTGCGACGAATCCAAGATCGGTAATGAGTACCAGGCGCTGGTCAGAACCACCTGTTTCGTAACCTCTTTGTGCATCCCAGCCACTAACGCGCAAGAAATAGTAGCCCCCCTTACCAAGATAGTCGCTCAAATCCAAATGGGCGAAACTGGCCTTTTTAGGATGTGAAGACGGCAGGGTGATGTAGCGCACTTCCCGCTCGGACAAATTGTCCTGATTGAAGCGGTAACTGCTGAATCGGGCGTCTTTAATGTCGCCGTCAATCTGACTGGCCAGGTGGTTTACAGCACCTTCGAGGAGCCGGCCAATTTCTATTTTCAAGGCACCAACGCCACGAGAAACAAAATGTACTTTGTGGCTACCTGTGAGCGGTAGTATGGCGCCGTCCTGGGCAATTTTGACCTCTTCAGGGTACGGCGGTACGTAAAATACGGTGTCGTAGGGTGTGCTTAATACAAATTTGCCATCCGATTGCAGACCTTTTTCGACGCGCAGGTAGTAGTAAGACCCTACCGGTGCATCTATGCGCAGACTGTGCAGCGACGCACTTTCGGTGTCTTGCGGGTTGAGAGTGAATCCTATGGGGTCCGACTGACTCAGAATGTCGGGAGTTACCTCTCTTGGAGATTCCCAGTAGTTTTTGGTAGTAGACTTGCCGTTAACCACTACCGTGCCGGGAAGTCGATAGAGCGTCAGTTTCTTGTTCAAGGAGGCCGTGTCTACTTGGTCAGTGAAGGACAGAGTAACGGTTTGCTGTGGTTCGTCGTTTTGATCGCGCGCCAATACAAACTGACTGCTGTCAATTTTAAAGTAACTGCTCACATCCGGTATGCGCACAGTCTGGAGCACTTCACTGCTCAGGCTTTGGTTCGAGTTTTGTGCGCTAAACCGGTCGCTTAGAGTAAGCGTTGCAAAGCTTTCGCGTTCAGGCACCTGCAGGTTTTGCGAATGGATATAAGCGGTGCGTCGGGCTTTATCCGTAGTTATTTCAAAAGCCAG
>QIGP01000227.1 GCA_003228965.1 Gammaproteobacteria bacterium | reverse complement strand
GCGGCCAGGCAGGAGATTTCGTCGGCCAGAATTTCATTCTGGGTGGGCTGTATTTTGGCGGATTGCATGAGCTTTCCCTAGCTGGGTATATATACAGTATAGTACCGAAAATACCAATATAAATCAATAGAATAAATATAGTTTATCAGTCAATTTTTCAGCTTAATCAATCCTTTTATTCGGTATTGATAACGGGTTTATTGAAACCTTATTGTGAGGTGTCAGTTGTCAAAAATAGATATAGTCAAAACCATCTTCATGAAATGTGATTAGATAAATCCGGCATCTAATCCTCTTAGGTGAGAGATGATGAAAGTGATTGCCGCTATAAGCATCTTGTTCTTTACGTCAGGCTATTGTTACGCAGAGAAAGTCGAGGTTTCTACGCACGCGATGGCTCGATTTGATGGAAGCCAAATTCAGTATTATCTGCAACGCAGTGAGCATCGACAAAAGCAACCTATCATGCTTTTTCTGTAAGACTCTAATTGCAATTCGATGTAATTCAAACAGGATCTGCTGCATAGTATTAGTGCGTCGATGACATCTGCCGGTCCGCCCGAGAATATCGCCAGTGCGGAGCTGATAAAGATTGAGGAGCAATTCGAAGCAATGTCCGAGAATCCTTCTCCGGTCCTGTTTGCGAGTGGTGAAGGATATAGCGGAGTGGATTGAAAAATCGCGATTGAACCTCGCAGTGGCATTTAATCGCAGCTGAAGCCGCTACAGTAAAACTCTAACCATTTCTGCTACTACTAAACTCTCGCTAACGCTTGAGTAAGCGCAATTCTACTTTGATCCCCTATATTTCAATTTCCCGGGCGCGACCTCTTCGTCCGGCGATTCACACACCACCTGATAACTCTCAAGGTCTAATTCGATAACGTCGCCGTGAAGCATTTTACGCCGTTTGCGTGATTCAGGCTCGTTGTTAACTTGCACAAGGCCGTTGGCAATCATTTGTTTGGCTTCTCCGCCGCTTGAGGCGAGGCATTCGATTTTGAGCAGTTTGTAGAGTTCGATAGGTTGGTGAGTAATGCTGATTGTTTTCATGACTAAACCTGGCCGCCGTAGCGAAGTGCGAGAATGTACGCGAATACCGAGCCGACTAGTACCATGACCATTGCCGAACCTGCCGCTTTCCAGCGTAGCTTCTTGGCGAAGTCGCTGCTATCGAGCGGTGCAATCAAAAAGGGCCGGCGATCGGGTGGCGCTCCAATCACGTTAACGCCTGGTGTTGCAGCGTGACGGTGTTTTTCAAGCGCCACTTGTTCGCGGGCTATGGCCCGAGCGGCGTCCCACTCGTCCTGATCGAGCACGCCGTCGTTGTTGGTGTCGAACCGATTAATCAGCTCAACCTGGTTTTGCTTCCAGTCAGCGAGCAACCGTCGCAGTTCCTCAGTGTCGTCCCACTCATCAATGGCCGCGTGTGTTTTGTGCAGCCCAATAACGCATATGAGTTCGAGCGGCATAAGGTAGTACTCGCGGTAGCGGTAATTTCCGCCTTTATAAGAGCCCATAGTAGTCAGGCCAAGTGATTTGTTCGCATTCCATATACGCTTTTGTTTAGGGAAAACGTCAGCCCCTTCCGGGTCGACGATGCAGGCGCCTGTCGCATCGCGCAAGAGAAACAGTGAGTCGCTGGTGCGCTTTTCGACGCGCTCCCATTCGTTACTGCTACGCCGCTCGACCGTGTACGACCACCACACACATTCGCGCCCGGAAAGCGGGGATACAATGGGTGGTCCTTCCAGCATTTCAGCGCGACCTTCGAGTTCCACGTAGCCCTGCTCGGCTGAGCGCGCTTTTGACGTCGGCACATCTTCCAGAGTGCGTGCCTGCACCATGTAACGAAACGCCCGGTAAATGGCGACTCCGAGGAATACACACAGAGCGCCGCCAAAGATCAGAAACCCCTGGGTATCAGAGCTTGCGATGTTGTTGGCAAACCGGTTGAAAAAGTCCATCTATTGGGTGAGCGTCTTTAGAGAATGCAGTTACGCTGGATCTAGTTGAACAACGACTTCACGTTAACGTCGGTTTTTTCCTCTTCGCTGAATTCCAGCAGCTCGGACTTAATGAAGTTGAAGAAGCGGGCAATCAACAGGTCTGGAAACTGATCAACACGAATATTGCTCAAGTTAACTGAAGCGTTATACAGTTCGCGCCGGTCGGCAATGGATTCTTCAAGTGACGTAATGCGCTTGACCAGGTGTTGGAAAGACTCGCTGGCTTTCAGCTCCGGGTAGTCCTCGGCCACGGCGAACAGGCCGCCTAGACCCATGCGAAGCTGTGTTTCAGCTTTGCCTACTTCGCCAACGTCGCCGTTTTGTAGCGCCTGGGATACCCGGGTCCGCGCTTCCATGACCTGACGCAGAGTGTCTTGTTCGTAGCCCATATACTCTTTACAGGTATCGACCAGCTTAGGCAGTTCGTCGTGACGCTGCTTGAGCAGTACGTCAATATTGGCCCAGTTTTTCTTGACGTTTTCTCGCAGAGCAACCAGGTGATTGTAGAGGACGGCGCCATACGCGAAGATAAGTCCAAGTACCGCAAGAAGAATCAGGAAAGAAACCATATTCAGGCCCTTGTAAAATGAGTCTGGCACAAGTATATCATTGAGCCTCAACTGGAAAGGGACCTGTGTCATGTCTTACGAATTCGAACTTATCGCCATCGGCGGTGGCAGTGGCGGCCTGGCTGCCGCTCAACGTGCCGCCCAACACGGCGCTAAAGCCTGCGTGATTGAATCAGGCCCACTCGGTGGCACCTGCGTCAACGTCGGCTGCGTGCCCAAAAAGGTCATGTGGTACGCGGCGCACGTCGCCCACGTCGTACACGACGCGCCTGGCTACGGCGTGCTTGCCAAGCAAACCGGCATGGACTGGAAAAGATTGGCAGAGCGCCGCAATGCGTACGTTTTGCGACTCAACGGCATCTACGAGCGTAACCTTGCCAGCAAAGATGTTGAATACGTGGCAGGCAGCGCAAGTTTTGTCGATGCACATTCCGTGAAAGTGGGCGACCGGGTTCTTAACGCACGCCACATCATCATTGCCACTGGTGGTTATCCCACGCGTCCCGATATTCCGGGTGGTGATCTTGGTATTACGTCCGACGGCTTTTTTGAGCTTAATGAACAGCCTAAAAAAGTGGCAGTTGTTGGCAGTGGCTACATTGCGGTCGAGCTTGGCGGTATGTTGAATGCGCTTGGCAGTGACGTACATCATTTTGTGCGCAAAGAATCAGTATTGCGTGGTTTCGACCCCATGCTCAAAGAAACGCTCACACAAACCATGACAGAGCAGGGTGTTAACTTTTATACCGAAACTCAGCCCACCAAAGTCGTTCGCAAGGGCGATACGTATTCGATCACTACGAACAAGGGCGACACGCACGAAGGCTTCGACGAAATACTGTGGGCAATTGGCCGTGCACCTAACATTGAAGGGCTGAACCTTGAAGCGGCGGGCGTAGAAAGCGATGCCCGCGGTTTTGTGCCTGCCGACAAATATCAAACCACCAACGTTGAGCACATATTTGCCATTGGCGACGTCACGGGGGCTGCGGCACTGACTCCAGTAGCCATTGCAGCTGGCCGACGTCTGTCGGACCGCGTGTTTGGTGGCATGAAAGACCGGCATCTTGACTATAGCAACATTGCCACAGCAGTATTTACTCACCCGGTTATGGGTACCGTGGGGCTATCTGAACCCGAAGCACGCGAGAAATACGGTGACGAAGTAGAGGTGTTTACTTCCAAATTTACGCCCATGTACTACATGCTCACCGAAGTTAAGTTGCCAGCGGCCATGAAGCTTGTGACCAAAGGGCCCGAGCGCACTGTGGTTGGATGTCACGTAATTGGTGACGGCGCCGACGAAATGCTTCAGGGTTTTGCGGTTGCATTGAAAATGGGTGCGACTAAAGAAGACTTTGATAACACGGTCGCCATTCACCCGACCAGCGCCGAAGAATTTGTGACCATGCCGTAGAGTGTTGTCGTGACTACTATCTGGCATTTGGCGCAGCTCAACATAGCGCATTTGAAAGCACCGCTTGATGCGCCCGAGCTTAAAGGTTTTGTCGATAATCTGGAGCGCATTAATGCGTTGGCCGACAACGCCGACGGATTTATCTGGCGACTGCAGACGGAAGACGGTGACGCTACAGCCATCGATACGTTTGGTAACGAAATCATTGTCAATCTGTCGGTATGGCGCGACGCCGAGACGCTTCGCAGCTTTGTATACCACACGGCTCACGCCGATGTTATGCGTAGACGTAAGCAGTGGTTTGACCGTATGCGCGAGGCGTATATGGCGTTGTGGTGGATACCCGAGGGCGATATACCTACCGCTGAAGATGCAAAATATCGGCTTGGGTGTTTACGCAAACAAGGCCCGGGGCCTGAAGCCTTTGATTTTCGACATTTTTATCCGCAGCCAAGTACCTAGCCTGCATTATTCATGAGTGCGCTAGCGCTGTGTACTTAGGAAGGACATACAAGGTTGAAAAGAACATGAGCAATTTGACAG
>QIGP01000234.1 GCA_003228965.1 Gammaproteobacteria bacterium | reverse complement strand
GGCTACATCGACGTCGAGATGACCTGTGGCGTAGTAGTCCAAAAAAAACAATGGCTAGGCACCCTGAACGATCAAATCGTTGACGCACATGGCAACCAGGTCGATGCCAACGCCATGATGATTGTTGTGGGTCAAAGCGAGTTTCAGTTTTGTCCCCACACCATCCGTAGCGGCGACCAGTATGGGCTGCTTATAGCGCGCGACATCGAGTTCGAACAGTGCTCCGAATCCACCTAGCCCGGACATGACGCCTGGTCGGTTGGTGGCGGCGACGCGGGGCTTGATACGCTCAATAAGCGCGTTTCCAGCGTCGATATCCACGCCGGCGCTTCGATAGGTAACGGGAGTCTTGGCAGTCATACGGGTCAGTGGGTCGCTTTTAAAGTGGCATTGCCAGTGTAGGCGATCTATTCGATATACTACACTAGCACCTGCCAGAGTTTGGCAGGTAGACTAGGCACATTGTACACGAGCAGGTCGCATTTCGTCGGGCCGGAAGGAACTATTTTGCACAATCCACATACTCTCCGGGGGCCCGTTTTCTTGGTGGCGGCTCTCATCTGTGTGGTGGTCCTGCCAGCCTCCTACGCAGCCCCGGCTGGCAATCTGTTTGCCGCCGAGGTGCCTATCGCTGAGCGAACCCGAGAGGGCAAAAAGGACGCAACTCAACGTGCCCTTGCCGAAGTGCTCATTAAAATCTCCGGTAGCCGCACGGTGGCAAGCTTACAAGGCGCTCAAATTGTTCTGGAGGCCGCTTCGAGTTACGTACAGCAGTTTCGCTACACGACCAACGGCACCATGCTGGTTGGGTTTGACGGACGCAAATTGCAAAACGAGATGCGGGTAGCCGGGTTACCGGTGTGGAGTGCCGACCGACCGGCAACTCTTGTGTGGCTTGCGGTGGACAACGGAAACGGTGACCGACAACTGCTGGCGGCTGACGATCAGGGTGACATTCGCAACGAAATTGAAGCGTTAGCCGCATCCCGAGGCATTCCTCTGATATGGCCGCTGTACGACTCAATAGACCGGTCTGTGGTTGAAGTGGCGGATGTCTGGGGTGGTTTTGCTGAGAACATTCTTAACGCCTCTCGTCGCTACGGCACTGAAGCCGTACTGGTCGCGCGTGTGAGTCGAGGTCTTTCAGGTCCTTTCTACGGTACCTGGGAGCTAAACATAGAGGGCGACTCAACGAACTGGCGCGGCGGGTTTGCACAGAGCGTAAACCGCCTCGCCGACTTCTACGCCGACCGTTTGTCCGTCTCCGGCACCGCTAAACCTGCGACTCGGTTGCCTATGAGCATAGACGGGTTGACCAGTGCCGGTGCTTACGCCGAGGCCATCAGCACTGTTGAGAAGCTTAGCGTAGTTGAACGCGTAGAAGTCATTCAGGTCCATGGTGCTCAGGTCATACTGGAACTTACTCTTCGAGGAGATTCGAACCAGGTATCACGCGCATTAGGTCTTAGCCGAACACTAGAACCTGCTCCCGGCAATCCGGGAATGCTGGCATATCGATACGCGCGCTAATGCTTCGACACATTCCAAATTTACTGTGCGTATGTCGTATCTTTTTGGTACTTCCTTTGCTCATGCTGATGTTGAGCGGAGAGTACCTTTGGGCGTTCGTCGTGTTTGCGACAGCCGGCATTACCGACGGACTGGATGGTTTTCTGGCACGCCGGTTTAACTGGCGCTCCCAGCTCGGGGCTATTCTCGATCCCATTGCCGACAAGTTTTTAATGGTGTCCGTGTTTCTGGTGCTTGCCGCTACCGGGCTGGTGCCTGTCTGGCTCGCATTGTTGGTGATTGGTCGGGACCTGCTTATTGTAACCGGTGTTGTGTGTTACCGAATGCTCGTTGGGCCGGTCTTGGTCGACGCGTCGATGATGAGTAAGTTTAATACAGTGACGCAACTGGCTTTTGTTTTAGTGGTCCTGGCTCATGCCGGGTTCGGGGCGCCGCGCGAATTGTGGGTAACGTTTCTCGGGGCTATTGTCACGGCAACAACTTTAATTAGCGGGCTCGACTATATGCGCGTAGGCTTCATGCGTTTTTTCTCCGCAAGGGAACAGATTATTAATGGAAAAGGTGAGACCGAATGAGTGATCATCGACTGATAACGCTTGCGTTAATTGCGGCGGGCGGCTGGTTGATAATGCAGCTTGCGCCTATTTTGACTCCGTTTGTTGCCGCGGCATTGCTTGCCTATCTTGGCGACCCACTTGTCGATCGTCTGGAAACGTACAAACTGAAACGCACGCCCGCTGTGATGGTTGCGTTTTGCCTGACCTTCTTGTTTCTCGGCACGGTGTTTTTCCTGTTGGTACCAATGGTGAAGAGCCAGGGATCTGCTCTTGCGTCGAAATTACCCGAATATGTTCGCTGGATTGAAAGCCACTGGATGCCAACCATTGTCAAATGGATAGGTGCAAACACCGACGGAGAAACGCTCGGGCTCGCCGCTGTTCTTAGTGAATACGGCGACAAAATTGCGCAGCTTCTGACCGGCGCGTTGAGCACGGTAGGACGTTCTGGCGGTGCTTTGTTTACCGGACTGTTTAATCTAATTCTCATTCCTGTTTTGTCTTTTTACTTGCTGCGCGACTTCGACATTCTCATTGAACGCGCTGGACATCTGGTGCCACCCAAGCGACGAGAGCGAGTCTTCTTGATTGCCCGCGAATCTGACAAGGCGCTTGGTAACTTTTTAAGAGGCCAAACGGTCGTCATGTTGGGTCTTGCCATCATCTGGTCGATTGGTCTGTCTTTTGTCGGTCTGGAACACGCTCTGGCCATTGGAGTGCTTTCAGGACTCTTGAGTTTTGTGCCTTACCTTGGCCCAGCCGTAGGCCTGGTGTTGGGCGGCGTTTCAGCTATGGTGCAAGGTCCCGACCTGTGGATGCTCGCCGGTGTCGGTATTGTTTTTGTGGTGTCACAAGGCATTGAAAACTATTTTCTGACACCAAAATTTGTCGGTGACCGCATTGGGTTGCATCCAGTCATGGTGATTTTTTCGGTGATGGCAGGTGGTCAGCTGTTTGGCTTTTTCGGCGTCCTGTTGGCACTGCCTGTTGCCGCCGTGGTGACTGTGCTTATTCGACATTTCTACGAGTGGTACGGCGACAAAACAGTGCCTGTTAGTGGCGAGCAGGCATCTGATAGCGACGCGGTAGTGGTCGCCGCTGTTCTGAATGAGCTCAATGCAGAAGAAGAGCCAGGTAACGGCGAGGTAGCTTCGGTGCAGACCGCTCTACCCACCAAGCACGCCCCATCCGATTCGGATGACAGTTCTGAATCTGCACACACAGATGGCCAACAGGATGCGTGAACAGCAGCTGCCGTTGCATCTTAAGCTGCCCGATAACACGGTTTTTGACAGCTATTTTGCCGGACCGAATCGAGAGGCGGTTGATTACCTGTCGACGGATGCAACTACGATTACCTGGCTCTGGGGAGAGCGTTCTACCGGTAAAACGCACTTGCTTCAATCGGTGGCTGCCGCCTCTGACCAGTCTGTCTACCTGCCCCTCAATGAGCTCAAAGGTTACGGACCGTTTGTGCTCGAAGGCTACGACGCCTTCGATGTTGTTTGTATCGATCAGCTCGATGCGGTTATTCCTTCCCTGGATGCAAATGCGCAAATAATGAGTGTTGAGGCAAGTAAAACAGATGCGCACGGAGCTTACATACTTCAGACAGACGCACCGAATTTAAATGGGTCTTATTCGCCGTCAGATGAACCAGCTTCAACTTTAGAACAGGCATCAAGCGAAGGTGGCTCTACTGAGACTGTGGCCTCCGATTTGGAAACGACACGAATTCCTGAGCCTGAACCTGCGCTGTCTGTGGCGGAACAGCGCCAATGGGAAGTAGCGCTGTTCAGATTGTTTCAGGAGGTGGTGATTGAACGACAAAAAACACTGGTCGTGGCTTCGCGCACAGCCCCAAAGAATAGTCTGTTTGTAATGCCTGATCTTGCTTCAAGGCTACTTTCCGGTCCGGTCTTTCGCTTGCAGTCTCTTAACGATGAACAGCGTTTAAAAGCAATCCAGCTGCGCGCATCACGTCGTGGCCTGGATTTACCAAAAGCCACGGGCAACTATCTTCTTAGTCGTCTGAACAGGGATATGCAAAGCTTGTGCGAACTTCTCGATCGCCTTGATACCGCATCTCTTGTGCATCAGAGCCGGTTAACCATTCCTCTGGTTAAGACGACGCTTGACCAGGTTGAGGACGACGCGCATTGAGCGCTTGCAGCACGAACTTCAGCACGGCCATATAGGCTAACGCCATGGCAAGCACTACCACGGCCCAGGTTCGAGATTGTGTCGTGACCATAATCTGTGAAACAACGAACGCGATATAAAGCGTGAGCGTAAGGCTTGCGTAGAAAAAGGGCTTTGGCGCAAGCGTCACCATGCTAAGTAGTGTCATCACCAGTGGCACGCTCGATAGCAAAATCACGGCGGTGGGCCAGGCGGCCTCGACGCCAAGTGCGACCCAGCCTGCCAGTACGACTGCCATCAAAAGAAATCC
>QIGP01000150.1 GCA_003228965.1 Gammaproteobacteria bacterium | reverse complement strand
TTTCCGCCGGATCCGATAGCCTTGTTCAGAAATCGCCGAGCTGCCTTCGTATTACGCTTGGCCGTGAGTAGAAAGTCGACTGTGTGGCCATTTTTATCGACCGCTCGATAAAGATATTTCCACTGGCCTTTGATTTTTATGTACGTCTCGTCAAGCCTCCAGCGAAGACCGACCCGTTTCTTGTAGGTGCGAAAGGTCTTCTCGATTCGAGGTGCGTAGTGCACAACCCAGCGCTGAATGGTGCTGTGATCTACAGCATAACCGCGTTCTTGCATCAGTTCTTCCAGGTCGCGATAGCTAAGCGAATAAGCGACGTACCACCGAACGCACTGTAGAATGATGTCTTGCTCGTGATGACGGCCTTTAAAACTGATTATTTATATTCCGATTACCCGTGTTCTAGAGAGCCGAGTATAGATAGGTATGCTGAGTTGGCCAACTTTGCGACAGAACGCTTTTTTGAAGTGAGTATCCAGTAATTCATCTGCTATGTCAGTCGCCATCAACAGGACGAAAAGCGATTGCGCTCTCACGGTGATACTGTCGATGCGGCGAGGTCTCGACGGACTAAATGAAACGCGTTGGCCTCGGCCCCAACCAATAAATCGTAAGGCGTTTTCCCGCCATAGAGCACGCCCGCATTCTTTCGTTTGAGCCAGGCCCCTACTCGATCAAAGTGACCTGAATAGAGAGTCGCCAGATATCTATAGATGCCCATCAGGCACGATATTTTTTCGAGATGTTCGGTATCGACGTGGGCGAAATCACCCGCGATCCACTTTTGGTATTCCCTATCCGAAGCGCTCAAGAGCGCGGCCGCCTCGACAGCCGACAGTCCCCACTCGCCCGCCATGGCTGCAAAGGCGTTGCCCGCTACACGCCGAAACTCCGGATTGCCTGCGTCAAGTCGAAGCTTGTCTCCGATATTCTCTCTGAATTCTTCCACGCGACGTTCTGCGATTAACTCATCTACCAAGGATCGTTTCATGATGACAGACTATCCAATTATCCCTAGGCAAGACAAATCGGCCCGTTCGATGCCAAACAGGCCACCACCTTTTTGGTAATTGCGCGACGTCAGGTGGATGAACGTTGAGTAGTACGAACGGGATGAGTTCCTGCAGATTCAATGTGAAATCGGCGAAACCAACAGATATGCATGATGATGTTTGATTCCCGGTTCGGCAGTAGCCGGTATCGCCGGTCCCGTGATACCGGCTACCGCCAATACGGGAACGGTTTTATTGGGATCCGATACGCCTCAAATAAGCACAGATATCGAGCGGCTTGGGGTGCATGGCTGTGTTTTGCTTGCAAGAGCAGTGGGCTTCGATTAAATCGGTTGTCCGGTCGTGATTTGATGGCGGAGCACGTGGTGAAGTTCGCTACCGTCGTGGAACTCAGTGCAAAAGCGGTGCACGTAGCCGAGCTGCTTGGCATGACGCCAAGCCGGGTTCGCCAACTGATAGCAACGCGTGAGCTCAACAGTTTTAGCCTTGACCGAAAGAGGATGATCCCCCTGTTCCAGATACGCAATCAGAAACTCGTTCCAAACATCGTTGATGTCAATCGGGAGTTGCCAGATGCAATGCACTCCGTGGCGATCTACAACTGGTACCACCTTGAGAATGAGGAGTTATTCACCGACTATGAGTAAGATCACTTGCTCTCCCCGCTCGATTGGCTAGCCGAAGGGCGCGATCCAGCTAAAGTGGTGTTCATGGCAGAGCATCTATGATTCTATGCCAGTTTAGCCGACCTCCCCTGATTTAGACCAATCCCGATCACCTCATTTCTCGCGCGAGCAGCTTCAAAATGGACCCACTGTGACATCGAATTTATGGTTACGGCGGCGATTCACCAAAAATATCGAACTTTGGTGAATTCACTAAAAATTGGTGAAAAGAAAAATGAAAGAACTAATTTTCGATTGGCAATTGTAGGATGCACGAGCGGCTTGATATTATAGTGGCATAGAAACGCTCGCTAAACACTAAACGATGGGGGGCTTAACTCCGCCAACGTCTCTCGTACAATTCCTGTTTAACGTCGACTTCGCGATGCGTAAGTGTGAGATCACCTTCCAATTGTTCGTCTAGACAATAACAACAAAAATTAATCAGCTCCTCCTTACGTCCTTTGGGGCGCCTTTGAAAAACTGGGTGCATTTTCGAGTTGCATTGCGCGTTATCGCGCATGAGATTGAAATAATTGCCGCACAATACCCAAAGCAGGCCATTCTCCGTGCCCCTCCTGCGCTTTTTTCTTGGCAAAACACCCGTTTTCGTGCGATCTTGGAAAGATGAATATTGATATCGACGACACCACGAAAGCCCACATCCTGGCGATGGCTGCGCACCAGAAAAAACCCCCTGAGCTGATTGCAGCGCAGTGGTTAAGGCAGATTTCGCACCAGCACTACGTCGCGGATGAAACCCGCGAGGATGATATGCAGCGCTTGGCAGAAACGAAAGCCGATGGCGGCATTCCACATGAGGACATGATGGACTGGCTGGATGACCTGTCCGCAGGCAAAGACGTATAACTTTGCATGCGCGTTGTTTGGGCCACACGCACACGAGACGATTTCCTGCGCATCTACAATTTTCTAAGACCGCTTAACCCGGACGCTGCGACCCGCGCCGCCCGCACTGTTCGTCAAAAAGGTGCTTATCTGGCTGATGACCCTGAAATCGGCACACTCGTTGAAGACGAGACAGGCCGTCGACAGCTCTACATTCCCTTCGGTAAAAACGGTTACGTTTTACACTACATTCTCGATCACGAAGCGGATCGTGTGGTTATTTTACGTGTCTGGCACAGTCGGGAAGATCGCGGCGGCATCGAGGTTGGAGCATGAACAGCGTGATAACAGTTATTGTGGAAATCATTGGAAAGTGGTCCGCTAGCGCGCTTTGATAACATTAAATGCGACGATTATCGGTAGATTTTCGGGGGCCAAAATGTGTCCAGGGTGTCTGAGGTAAACCGGTCAGCAACCCCGCAAGCATTTCCGGTTACTCGTGTTCCATTGCGAAGTAGCGACTAACCGCTTGGTGGGCGAAAACACGAACCCTCACTCGCGTGCATCTACCTGGCGGCGTTCGTTGATTAGCTCCTGCACCAAGCTTCGATCTTGGGGCACATACTGACGCAATAGTTCTCGCGCTTCGTCCAATGCAGTTCGTAGATCTCGCTGGCGACGTTCCTTTTCACTTGCAAGCGCTGCATGATTCGCCTCTGTCGCGACCGCTTTCTCGTTAGCAGCCATTAGCTTGCCACGGGTTTCCCCGAGATCTTCCGACACACGACTGGTTTCTTTAAGTGATAGAGCAAGTTCCTCGTTCAGTCTACGGATTTCGGATTCCATCGTCCTTACCTGTTCTGACACTCGTGCGCTGGCGTTTTCCGCGGTATGGTTAGCCGATTCCTGTTCTTCGACCTACCTGGATAGCTCCGTGACACGATCGTTACTGTCAGTGACCGCCTTTTGCAAACGCGATGCTGCGTTCGCGTGCTCATTGGCTTGCCGGTCCGAACGTTCTGATAAACGTTCGCGGTCCACGATGGCGTCGGTCAGTTCGCGTTGCCGCGTCTCATAGGCGTCTTGAAATGATGCCATTGCATTCGCACCGACCGCTAATTCCGATTGTAGGCGTCCAATCTGAATTTGTGCATGGTGTAGTTTGTCGCTGGACTCAGTGTTCACTGCCTCAAGATCAAAGATGGTTTTTTTCAGGCGCTCAGAGTCGGCCTGCAGCGCGCCGTTGGTTTCCTGAAGGGATGTTATCTTATCCTCGGTATCGGTGACCGTCTGCTAGGTTGCAGCTTGCTCGGCGTCGGCTTGTCTCCTCACTTGCTCAATTTCTGCCTCCGCAGCCTCGACCAACTCCTGCCAGTAGGCTTGTGCCCCCTTAATGAGGTGTCTGGCAATTGGATCGGGCAAGGCCTCGCTCGGCTCCTGGGCCTGGTCAGCCTCAAAGGCGCGTTTGTGCTCGGCGAAGGTTGTCAAGCTGCCCATGCCGAGTGTTTCCCGAATCATCCGAATGCTGGGATTAAGCCCGGCTTTTTGCAGGACATGGATGGCTTGGGCAACGTCGTCGTAGGACACTCCAGGTCGCGGCATGATGGGCTCCGGCGCATTTAAATAGAAGTTTTCATATTATATCGTTACATAACGTAACACTATCCAGATGACGATATAGGCGCCCTATTTTGGTGTCGCGCAGCGATTACTAGCGATAAACTCTATTCTCACTAGTAATAGATCGCTGATTTTTATAGACTTACTACATGGATCGTTCTGTAACACCTTCACGCAGCGCCCTCGCCCAAATTGAGCTCGACAACGCCCTGCGAGCGGCCCAACGTTACTCGAAAAAAAGCCGAGCGGACTCTACCTGGCGCGCATACCAAAGCGACTGGCGGCAGTTCGAAGCTTGGTGCCAGACTGTCGGGTTACCAATTCTGCCTGCGGAACCTGACACGGTGGCCATGTTCGTTGCGTCCCAAGCCTCCGATGGACTGAATCCCTCGACGCTGAATCGGCGCCTTGCA
>QIGP01000273.1 GCA_003228965.1 Gammaproteobacteria bacterium | reverse complement strand
TTATGTTGGTCCACGCCGCGCGCGCCTGGGCATTGGTTAACCATCAAGACTCGGTAACACCGCAAGACGTGCAAGATGTATTTGGTGCCGTTGTCGATCATCGACTGAAGTTTCGCCATTCCGCCCAGATTGATCCAACCCAAACTGTTTCGAATCACTTAATGAGCGCCGTTCCAATCCCGTGATGGCTCAACAAGGCTGGCTTGCACAACGTTTAAATCGCTGGGCCAGCAGACGGCACGGAGTGCAGGCAAGCCCGGTTAAACTGCTCAGCAATCGCATCTATATTCTCCCGAGTCGCTCAGGTCTGGTGTTCGCACTCATGCTGTTAGTCATGCTGCTTGGCTCGATGAACTACAACAACAGCATGGGGCTTGGGCTCGTATTTTTCTTAGGCAGCATTGCGCTTGTCACTATGCACCAGTGCCACCGAAACCTTCTTGGGCTGAAATTAAGCTTCGCTTTTCCGGAACCGGTGTTCGCAGGTTCTTATGCATCCACTGACCTTACTTTGCACAACGAACTGCAACACAGTCGCAGTGACCTCGTTGTACGCATTGGCATTGGCGCGGCACAAGCTCTCAACATAGAGGGACGCTGTAACCAGGCAATGACGTTAACCACGCCTACGAGCAAGCGTGGCCATCACAAGCTTCCAAGACTGAGTATTCGCACGCGATTTCCGGCCGGACTATTTCGCGCCTGGACCTGGGTCTACTGGGACGCCAGGGTGCTAGTCTACCCTCAGCCCCTGGGCTCGCAACCGCTGCCCGGACAAGGTTCAGGGCAACAAACGGGCAGTACTGTTCGAATACGCGGTGAAGAAGAGCTTGCCGAACTGCGCGGCTATC
The DNA here is from genome assembly GCA_003228965.1 of Gammaproteobacteria bacterium. Classification (GTDB taxonomy): domain Bacteria; phylum Pseudomonadota; class Gammaproteobacteria; order Steroidobacterales; family SZUA-146; genus SZUA-146. The sequence goes on along the minus strand of QIGP01000273.1, from coordinate 3,707 downwards.
AACGTGGAGACCCACTTAATCGCGTCGCCTGGAAACAGTTTGCTCGTTCAGGTGAGCTGCATAGTAAAACTTTTGACGACCCGACGAGCGTTAAGCTGTGGCTAGACTGGGCACAGGTAGAGAGTACCGACAAAGAGGATAGACTTTCTCAGCTTTGCGCGTGGGTACAGGCGGCACACGATAGACATGTCTCGTACGGGCTTCGACTACCTGACGTCAACATTAATCCGGATCACGGCGAAGCTCATCGTGCGCGCTGCCTCAAAGAACTGGCCCTTTACTAATGCCAGGAAATACAGACAGCAGCATTCCGGCCGCGTCGGTAATCGCTCAAGGTTCAATCCAGGCTGTGCACGACACACCCGTGGTTAAGAAAATTAAACGCACTCGACTTAAAGACGCGCGACGCCATGGGCCACGAATCGACTCGCAAAAACTCAACTGGGCGCTCGCATTCTTACTGCTATGCGCCACACCCTTCGTTTTTCATCTACCGCTTTGGCCTGTTGTTCTTGTGTATGCGGCGGTAGTTTGGCGTTGGCGGCTACGTCGGCGCAACAGGAGAATACCGCACGTCATTATCCGCTACGGCCTTACTCTGACCATGGCAGGGGTCGTCTTCGTTACCTTTGGAACATTCAACGGCATAGAACCTGGAAGCTCGCTGTTGTTGGTTATGGCTGCAATGAAATTACTGGAAAGTGTTGCTGTAAGGGATCTGCTTGTACTTATTTTCATGTCCTTTTTCATGATACTGGCGGCTTTCCTGTTTGATCAGTCGCTGTCCAGCACGGCCATTGCACTTGGGCTGGTCTGGACAGGTTTAACAACACTTATTCAGGTTAATCGGGACACCGTTCCGGACCCTGCCAAAAGAGTCTTTCAAAAGAGCGGTCGCATCGTGCTTCAATCGGTACCGCTTTTGCTGCTCTTGTTCATTCTCTTCCCTCGCATCCCGGGGCCATTTTGGGCACTACCGACAACGGACACAGGCACGACGGGTCTGTCCGACAGCATGGAACCTGGAAGCATCAGCACGTTGTTGAATTCCAGCGAAATCGCCTTTCGTGTGTACTTCGACGACGAGCAACCGCGCCGTCACCAACTCTATTGGAGGGGACCAGTTCTCGAAGTGCTAGAGGGCGGAAAATGGAGCAAACGCCGTGTGCAAACCGCGCCTTCAGAAGTCCGCCTTTTTGGTCCGGGAATTAATTACACGCTTGTGTTGGAACCTCACCAAACCAAGTGGCTGTTGGGCCTTGAGTTTGTGCACGCCGACTCGCTGCCACGATTTAGTGAATTTAGCCCTACCGGTGAGTTGGTTTCACGCAAAGTGGTTACCGAACGACTTCGCCTAAAGTTGAAGTCACACCCAACTTATGTATTTGCCCCAAACCTGGACGACGCCCAACGTAGGTTGAATCTTCAGACGCCCAATACCGATAACCCTCGCACAAAGAGTCTCGCCCTATCCTGGCAGGATAACGCGGAACCGAAACAAATTGTAGAAACAGCTCTTGCTTACTTTAACCGCGAACCCTTTGTCTACTCACTTACCAATACTGGCCTTGCGAAAGAAAACAGCGTAGACAGTTTTCTGTTTGATCGCAGACGTGGATTTTGCGGACACTACGCTTCCTCCTTTGCTCTGCTTATGCGGTTTGCAGGCATACCGGCGCGCGTCGTAACAGGCTATATGGGCGGAGAAGTTAACGGAATTACCGGGCACACCACGGTACGCCAATCCGATGCGCACGCGTGGGCCGAAGTGTGGTTACAAGGTCGCGGATGGGTACGCATCGATCCGACTGCGGCGGTTGCGCCAGAGCGCGTCGAACAAGGAATTGCGGGTGCACTACCTGATGGCGAGTTCTTGCCTACGCTTCTGATGGGTAACTCTGGTGTCATGACAGGTCTGCGCCAGGCCATGGACGCCGCTAACGCAAACTGGAACAACTGGGTTCTTGGCTACTCCGACGAACGACAATGGTCTTTATTGAGAAAATTAGGCCTGAAAGATCGTAGCATGCCTGCGCTGATCGGCGTGTTGACCGCAAGCGTTGTCGGTACGCTTTTGCTACTGACACTGTGGCTAAAGCAGCGTGGCCGCTATCGTCCGAAAGACCCGATTGTGCGGCTGTTTCACTCGTTTCAATACCGGCTGGAAAAACTGGGTGTAGAGAGTCGTCCAACGGAAGATGCCCTCGCCCTGGCACAAAGGGCTGGTGCCATACTTCCTGAACTGTCCGGGGTTATGCAGCAATTTTGCACTATCTACCAAGAGGCGCGTTACGGCAAACGGGCGCCCGAAAACGCAACGTCAACGCTTGCTGCATTACTTGCCCAACTACCGCGTCGTCGAAGTTCGCTTATTCGTTAAAAAGCTTGAACTCTCGCGTAGCGAGAAAACGCACGTCGGGCCAACGCTCGATGGCCAAATCGAGATTTACCCGGGTCGGTGCGATGTAAACATAGTCGCCACCGTGATCGATGCTCAGGTTGTCAGCGCAGCGATCGCGAAACTGCTTGAACATTTTATCGTCGTCGCATTCAACCCAGCGTGCAGTAGCCACATTGACGGTTTCGAACATACAGTGCACGTTGTATTCGTGCTGAAGTCTATGGGCCACCACGTCAAACTGAAGCACACCCACGGCCCCAAGTATCAAATCGTTACGTACTAACGGTCGATATAGCTGCGTGGCCCCTTCTTCACACAATTGCGCAAGACCTGTGTTCAACGCCTTCGACTTAAGCGGGTCTTTCAATACGGCACGGCGAAACAGTTCAGGCGCAAAGCTTGGAATGCCTTCGTAAGCCAAGCGCTCCCCCTGCGTGAACGTATCACCAATATTAATGGTGCCATGGTTGTGCAAGCCGAGGATATCGCCGGCGTAAGCTGTTTCGGCTGTGTGCCTGTCGGCAGCAAGAAAGGTCAGCGCATCAGAGACTCTGACAACCTTGCCTGTGCGCACGTTATGAATTTTCATTCCAGGTTCGTAGCTGCCGGAGCACATTCGCAGAAACGCGATGCGATCACGGTGTGCCGGGTCCATATTGGCCTGCACTTTAAACACGAATCCACTGAGTTGGCTTTCATGTGGATCGACAATGCGCGAACCCGCGCTGCGCCCCAACGGCGCCGGCGCAAAATCAACAAACGTGTCTAACAACTCGCGCACGCCAAAGTTCTGGATTGCGGAGCCAAACAGAACTGGAGTTTGCTTGCCGGCCAAATAGGCTTCACGGTCGAACTCGTGACTCGCGCCGCGCACAAGCTCGACTTCTTCAGTAACTTTGTCGGCCCAATCGCCTAGCGCTTCTTTGGCTTCATCTGACTCAAGGCCTTGAATAACGTGAGTCTGTCCCTGCTCGCCTTTGGCGACAGGTTGGTACAGGTAAATTGCGTCGTCGTGAAGGTGGTAGACACCTTTGAGTTCACGCCCCATACCAATCGGCCACGTGATGGGTGCGCAATCAATTTTTAGAACGCGCTCCACTTCGTCAAGAAGCTCCAGTGGCTCACGACCTTCACGGTCGAGCTTATTGATGAAGGTCATAATGGGCGTATCGCGAAGGCGGCACACATCCATCAGCTTAACGGTTCGTTCCTCAACGCCTTTCGCGCAGTAGATGACCATAAGTGCCGAGTCGACTGCAGTAAGCGTGCGGTAGGTGTCTTCAGAGAAGTCTTCGTGTCCCGGCGT
>QIGP01000443.1 GCA_003228965.1 Gammaproteobacteria bacterium | reverse complement strand
CAGAAAGTTAACAATCAGATCCTGGTTGAAGTCAGCGTCACAGGCGTTGCCGAATCCGTCGCCGTCAGCATCAACCTGCTCAGGGTTAGGATGGTTAACACAGTTGTCGAGATTATCGAGTACGCCGTCACCGTCGGAGTCAGCAGAAGCCACACTGATGGAGATTGTTTCACGAACTTCATCAGATCCTGGCATATCAACAATGCTGAAGATCTCAGCATCGATAGAACCGCCACTGGCCGCTGCCATCACTTCTACTGAGTACGTAAGGTCAGCCGTAAGACGAGGCTGCTCAGCGTAATCCCAACAGATGATCAAGCCATTGCTCAGAGCACCGTCAAACTGAGTACCCGCAGTACCGTCGGCATTTTCAACACCAACGGTTACGTCATCCCAGTCGCCTGAGATGTTGTCGTAGGCGTAGATCAACTCGAACTGGTTAGGAATGTCGTTAAGTCGACCAGATACCAGTGCCACAAAGTCGGCACGAGCGTCGGATGAACCAGCAGGTGCTGGCTGCATGTTATCGAACTCGATAACCGACAGATTGACACCACCTGTTGCCATGGTTACACCACTGCCTTCAGCCTGGTCGTAAACGATTTCCATGTCATTCCACAGCACAGCCGCAATTGCGTTTGGCATGGCGGGGCTTGGCACGTCGCCATTATTTCCAGGGTTCGCCCCTGGAACACCACCGAAGTACAGGAAGCCATCATCGGTAAAGTTAATGCCGTTGACGTTTTCGTTACCGTAGAAGAACACAGCCTGCTCAGCGTGAGCGCTGTAGGACACGTTGTTACCGCTTATGGATGGGTCAAGATCGAAATCAAAAGCTTCCAGATCAACGTAACCACCAAAGCCTGTGTCACACGAGGCGTTGTACATTGGATCGCTGGAGTCTACGCCAGGGCCGTTGATGCTTGGCTGATACGTGCGGCCAATGCGTGTCAACGACGGCACTTCTACCGTCCAGATGACCTGGTTGTTAATGACAAACGATTGCTCGCCGCCGCCAACTGAACCTGCAACCAACCGGGTACCTTCCGGAATCGGAGCACTTACTACGTAGAAGCGATCTTCAGGTGACAAGTTAGGTGAAATTTCAACCTTCATGCCAATTTGATCGCCAACTGCAGCTGCGTCCGTGTCGGCCAGAAGCTTCACGTCGTCTTCGGCGCGAGTAATTTCAACCGGAATGACACCGAGGCTGCCAGTTGGAGCAGACAGCTCAACAGCGCTCACGTAGGTCACACCAATTTCCATCTCGAAGTTCCACAAAACGCGAACATCGAACGGTTCACCACCGACTACTGACGATTGAACTTCAGCACTGATGCTGCCATCGGTAGCAGGCGATATAACCGATACACGAAGATCAGTGAAGTCGACTATGTCGTCGCCTGAGCCTTCGAAGTTGAACACAGCAACCCAGTACACACCGCCATCGGCGAGTTGTTCAGGGGTCAATTCACAGCGCTCAATAGATTCAACAGTACCGCTTTGACACAGCTCTTCGTCTACGGTGATTTCGCGGTCGCCGTTAATGTCCTTACCAACAAACAAATCTACATCGGGTGCGGTTGAAGCCAGGGTTTCTGCAATCAGACTCACAGAGCCAGCAGGGGCTGCAAAGAACTCGACCTGGGTAGCGATATCGGTGTACGGCGTAAATGCGCCTACTGAACCTGTGGTTTCGATCACACGATTGTCAGGAACCGCAATACCAAACGCTTCAATAGTCAAACCACTGATTTCAGCAGTACGGATACCACCTGCAAGCATTGAACCTGCGTCGCGATCGGCTGTAAGCACCAGCTTGTCCGGGAAGATAGCTGCTGCTGTACGAACAACAAGCGGCAAGATAGTGTCAGGTGAGTTACCAGCCGCTTCCGTTAGAATCGCCTTCGAAAACTGCCATTCGTTAGCTGGAATGCCGTTAACGTCAGCGGTGAAAGCCACTTCCTGTAAGTCGCCAGCACTCAAGGTGAATGAGGCAGGCTCCATAGAAACACCAACGCCGTTCACGTCATTTGAAGCCAGTGACCACGAACCGTCTTTGGTTGCGCGGAACGTACGGGTAAATGAACAGCTGCCCAGACACTCGGTGCTGTACAAAGCTGCCAGGTTCAACGTACGAGGATCACCACCGGTAGCCGGATCGGCTGCGGTGAAGTTCTCGTCCACTTCGTCCAACACAAGACCTGCGTTTACTGCAATTTCAAGACGCATGCTACCAGCACCTGTTGCGAACGGGTCGGCGTCGATTAAAGGACCGTCGAACACTGTAATGTCTTCTTCAGTTCGGACGCCGTCGGCGGCAGTCATCATAAGAGCCGACAATACCTCAGCGTCGGTCCAGTCTGTATGCACAGCTTTCAAAAGCGTCATACCGCCTGCAACGTGCGGGCTCGACATCGACGTTCCACTTAGAAACGCGTAATCAATAGGTGTGGCAAAAGCGGCAAAAATATTAACACCAGGAGCGGTAATGCTAGGCACTAACCATTCCATTTCCGGGTAAGGTCCAAGAGACGAGAAGTTCGCCATGATGTCGCCCGCAGCGGGATCACGGATGACGTCGCCAGTTGCCTCAATAGTGGCCATGTGACCTGTACCATCGGCCAACCACTCTCGTACCTGGTTGCAATCGCCAGCGGCAATGTGAATGGCAGGAATTACGTGTGGGTCGTCGGACAGGAACGCTGCGCCGCCGTCGAGGTTACACAGGATAAAACCGCCTGCACCACCGTCACGTACATTAATCGCTTTTTGCACACGGGCAATCGCACCGCGATCGCACAAGACTATTTCGCCGTTAAACGTGCCGGCCGGGAAAGGTTCAAGACACTGTTCAGGCTCAGCAGGGCTGTTCGGGTTGGCAAAGTCGCCCGCATAAACGACAGGGGCAGTAAGCCCTGTGGTCACACTGCGACCGCCAATGATGCCGGGTGTAGTGTTGCCACCGGCGAAACTGACTTCTTTCGTTGGAAAGGCACGATCGTGGGTAGAGGCGGCGATGGATGATGACCATGGTGCGCCACCGGTGCTACCGGCGTCGCCGGGACCTTGATCGCGACCGTTACCAGCTGAGTTAGCCATCGATATGCCGGCCGCTCGTGCCGCTTTGAAAGATATCGATTTTGGATCAAGCCACGGTGAACCCGTGGCAGAACCAATTGAATGGTTGAGAACATCGACGCCATCAATAATGGCCCGTTCTATAGAAGAAATAATGCCTCCGGCACCACAGCCCGGGTTGCAAACACGGTAAGCGATTACGTTGGCGCGAGGAGCTACACCTGAAATTGCACCCAGTGAAAAGTCCATTGGAGTACCTTCGGCATCCAGTAGCGGCACGGCTTCAAGCATATTACCCGCTGAAGTACTGGCTGTGTGACTGCCGTGACCGTTCTCATCTTCAGAACTTGGGCCACTGGTGAAATTGTAGCGACCGATGAGTTTCGAGTTACAAGTAAGCTCAGGTGTATCGAAACACTCGCCCCGGTAGACGCCTTCGCCATAAGGATTGCTGTGTGAGAATCCTTCGGCATCGGTGGCTTTGAACGATGCATGATTACCGTTAATGCCGGTATCCAGAACACCCACGATCATGCCTTCGCCCATGGTGCCAACTCCACCGGTAGCACTACCGTCCCAAATTTGGTCCGCTCCAACAAAGGCTGGACCTGCGTCGGTCAGCAGCGGATGGTCAATAGAACGGGTGATGCGTTTAACGCCAGCCGTTCCGGCCATGCGAATGGCGTCGTCCTGAGTCATGTCGACGGTGAAACCGTTAAGCGAGTACTGGAAGCTGCGACCCATAGTTAGTGAACGTCCGACAGTAGCTCGTGACGTGTTCAGGAATTTCTCCTGAGTATCTTTCAGGTAGCTAACATAGGCTTGAGACGCTGGAGACTTGGTATCCATTTTGCGACTCGCACCTGGTGTGCGCTTGACAAGATACTGAGGACTGGTTGCGGCCAAGTCTCCAATTCCACCACGATAGGTAGCAGCTGAAGGATCGTTTAGCTGCACGATGTAGGTATACACCTTTGCGTCCAGATCTTTTTCACGGACAAACACTGGCGCACCGCGAACAGTACGCTTGCTTTGTTTGACCGCAGGCTGAGCAACTTCCAGGCCGGCTTTATTAAAAGCGGCGATAGAGTTGGCGTTGGTTTGTGACCCGCTAGCCGCGACGCGACTGTTGGATGCGTATACGTTCGAACCAACGGCAACCGTACATAGGGCTGACGTCAGGAATACAAGTAGTTTGCTTTTCACCTTAGAATCCTCAATTTGATTAAATCCCCAAACACATGTGCACATCTTTGTTGCGTGCCAACGCTTTTCAAAACGCGTTGCAGGTGTAGTAAATGAGATGTTTATCCTTCCAACTCAAACACCACAACCGCATTGATGGGTCGTAACGACTACAATGCTCGCTGTTGTTATTGTGTCCACTAACTAAAGAGGTATGCTTCGGCAAAACAAGCGACGTCGCGTGTGATCTCAACGTACACAGTGGCAGCGTGGCCACAACCCCCAAAGGTTTAGTGTTCC
>QIGP01000383.1 GCA_003228965.1 Gammaproteobacteria bacterium | reverse complement strand
AGGAGATTTCGTCGGCCAGAATTTCATTCTGGGTGGGCTGTATTTTGGCGGATTGCATGAGCTTTCCTTAGCTGGGTATATGTACAGTATAGTAACCTAAATACCAATATTAATCAACCATTTAAGTGGATATTAATAGCCCAAAGTAAGACAAAAACTGGAGTTTCCAGAAGAGCCAAAACCTAATGCTATTTGACGTGTTTTGAATGCATCAATGGTGCAACTGCAGTGAAGATTGAGCGCTACTGCCGAGAAGTCGTGCACTCCAAGAGTACTTCCAGTGTACAGCGACCGGTCGACGTAACTATTCTTTCAGACTTATTCTAATGGACAGTAACTGTTAAACCCATATATTCAAGAACTACCCTGCCTGTCACGCTCTAAGCAAAATAGCGTTGGCAATAATAAATCCACCTTCATCGCTCAACGTTAAATAGCCTTCACCAATTCCAAGTGCCTCACACTTTAGCAAGCCTCTGGGTGAAAAAACGATGTCGGGACGACCCAGCGGATTGGGCGCAACACCAACATCACGAACCCAAACACCATTAGCAAACCCTGTTCCCATCGCTTTCACAATGGCTTCTTTGGCGGCAAAGCGCATGCCCAGGAATCGTACAGGATGCTTGGTCGCGCGAAATCCGTCTAGCTCAATTGGCATAAGTACACGCTTGGCAAACCGGTCACCAAATTGGGCAAATGTTTTTTCAACTCGCTCTGTCCGTAAAATGTCCGTGCCTATACCAAATATCATTCATGTTCCTCCAACTCAGGAAAAAATTTTGCTATGACATCGTGAAAAACATTTTGAAACTGCTCGTCCACCGGTAAAACAACGTGCTGCATTGTACTGGCTTCATCATGTGAGTTAGTCGTCCAGGTCATTCCTATCGGATCAAATACGTGTTCACGAACTATTTGCGGAAACGGTTTTTCCAGTTTCGCTTCTAAGAACTGCGCGAAAATTCTAAAACCAATGCCTGCGTAGTTGTAGTTTCCATTGCCTGGCTCATCAATAAACGCGAGCTTTCCGTCTTCGTACACGTGCGGCCACTTAAGAAACCCTGCTTGATGATTTAGAAGCACCCGAGGCGTCAGTTGCCTATGTCTGGGGTCGTGCAGAATGTCCGGATGGATAGAGTAGTCGGAAGGCGGAACAAAGCTTGACGGATTGCTGGCACACGAAACCAGACTGAGGAAAAGGACAATACAAAAAACAGTTCTCAACATTGCGCTCACACTTGTTACCTAAAAAAGGAAACTGCACTTACAAACTTTATCCGTTCTGACTAATCAGTTAAGCGGCTTCGATCATATTGTATACGCCGGCGCGATCTTGAAAACATCGATGGTCGTTGGCGACACTGCATAGATTAAGTGACGTCGTCACCTTCTCGATGCCATTCTTTTCTATGTGCCTGCATCGACATAAGTACCTGCCGAACTTTCGAGTCTGCCGCACCAAGGTGTGTATCCAGCGCACCTCGCAACAAACGCTTGGCGTCACCCAGACTTCCCGCAGCATCGAAACTACCACTGGCAAGCGCTAACAAACTGCTCCCTGGAATAGTGCCCGACCCTTCAGTTGCGACCGACGGTCCTTCGGTCACGTCGAAGTGGTAGTACGCGTCGGAATCGACGTCGCGACCTGCCTGCGTCTGGTGCAGCTGTAAACCATAGCCAAGAAATTCGAGCAAATCACGTTCGAATAGTCTGAGGACGACAGCTTCATCTTGCTGGTCCAGCTCCTCGAGAAATTGTTCGTAGCGCAAGAAAACCTCGGCCTGGCTGTCGCCAGGGCGTAGCGATCTCATGACTAGCTCATTGACGTAGTAAGCCGACAGCACGCGTCGAGGGATGCTTCCTGGTCGACAGTTGTCCGTTTCAAGCGCCGTTAGCGTACCCAGCGAGCTGCGCGTTACCCAGGAAACGAGACAGCGTTGAAACGGTCGCAGCTGTCCTTTTAATTTGGATTTTGGCCTACGGGCGCCTCTAGCCACTAAAGATATTCGACCGTAGTCCAGGGTAAAAAAATCGGCGATTACACTTGAGTCACGAAAAGGTCGGGCATGTAGCATGTAACCAAGCGCCAATGTTACCGCCTGCCGGTCGCTCACTACGCTTCGTAGCCAAGCGATTTCAGCAAACGAGCGTCATCAGACCAGTTCTTGCGCGTTTTCGCCCACAGCTGTAAATGGACACGACCCTTAACAAGTTTAATGATGTCTTTGCGAGCCGACGTACCAATTTTCTTGAGTCGCTCGCCGTTTTTACCGATAAGAATCGGTTTTTGGCTTTCACGATCGAGCCAGATTGTCGCTGCGATCGAAAGTTGCTCTTCACCCGGTTCCCAGGTTTCAATTTCAACAGCAAGCCCGTACGGCAACTCCTGCTGCAGCTCCATCATGAGTTTTTCGCGAATAATTTCGGCAACTCTAAAGCGGTCGTCCTTGTCGGTATCGGCGTCTTCAGGATAGAGCCAGGGGCTTTCTGGCAAGTGTTCACCCAGATAGTCCACCATCGCTGCCAGGTTGTCGCCGTTAAGCGCCGACATCGGAAAAATAGCGTCAAAATCGTGCCGGTCGGACAGCTTTTGAAGCTCAGGTAAAAGCGCAACTCGTCCTGCCGCCTTGTCGATTTTATTAATCACACCTACAGCCGGACGGCCAGACGTTTTAAGTGTGCGGATAACGTTGTCGTCCGCTTCTTTCCAGCTGCCAAACTCGCAAATAAAAACGACAATGTCAGCATCGTTCATGGACTGCCGAGAGTTGCGATTCATTACGCGATCGATGGCTCTGCGTCCTTTGACTTGAAGCCCTGGCGTGTCAACAAACAGAATTTGCGTATCCTTGTGCGCCTTTACGCCAATAATTCGATGTCGCGTCGTTTGCGGCTTCGGGGTGACAATACTGATTTTCTTACCAAGTATTCGATTGAGCAACGTAGATTTGCCCACGTTGGGTCTTCCTACAATTGCGGCAAACCCGCAGCGGCTATCTCGTTCGGTCATTCGCCTGACTCCACAGCCAATTGTTCAAGCACCGCTGCTGCTGCAGACTGCTCGGCGGTACGCCGGCTGGTACCGTCTCCGATAGCGGAAATTTTCAATGCGGGTAACGAACATTGAACTTCAAAACGCAGCTGATGTGCAGGGCCCGTTTCGCTCATAATTTGATAAGAAGGCAAGGCCGCACCGGTGGCCTGCAAATATTCTTGCAACTGGCTCTTGGGATCTTTCACAACGGTAGTGACGGCAAGCTGGGTCAAACGGTCGCCAAACAGAGTTTCGATAAGTTTCTCTGCGACAGGGAGCCCCTTATCTTCGTAGACTGAGCCTATCAACGCTTCTAAGGCGTCGGCGAGAATGGAGGCACGGCGAAACCCGCCGCTCTTTAACTCGCCACTGCCCAGTCGCAGGTAACTACCGAGATCCCACTCCTGTGCAATATCGGCCAAGGTCTCCTTGCGCACCAATGCCGCCCGAATGCGGCTCATATCGCCTTCGGCTGCGCCCTCTCTCGCTGCATAAATTCGCGACGCCACAACAAATCCCAGTATGGCATCGCCCAGGAACTCGAGCCGTTCATTATTATTGGAGCCTGCGCTACGGTGAGTTAGTGCAGACTCTAGAAGCTCGATACGCTCAAATTCGATGGCGAGTTTTTGCGCTAGCTGGAGTGGAGGTTTTATCAACGACGTACCAGGGACATGGTATTAAATTCAACCAGGAAATTGACGTTGCCAATGTACGGAACCTGGTGGTCGTAGTCTGCCGTGACCACAAAGTTGTCACTTTGACGCGTGATCTTAATGTCTTTCGCTACAATTACATTAATGGCCTCAATATCGAAACGTTTCTCGAGGTAGCTAAGAATTTTCGCAGGCGAAATATTATTTTGGTTTTGCATTTCAATGGGCACATCCCGAATAACATCCGCAATTCTGAAATACTGCATATACACGGGCGCCAGTCGAATCGCCGCAAGTGCCAACAATAAAACGATCACGAAGGTACCGGCCCACCCAATCAGCGTCATACCTTGCTGTTTATGTTTCATAACAAACGTTTCCTCATTGTATTTTAGTACCTGCACGAGAAAATTCGTGCCAGTTCATCCACACTCTGCTAGCTTTACCCACCAGGTTTTCATACGGAACCAGACCAACCTCAGGATCACGGCTGTCCTGGCTATTGTCGCGATTATCCCCCATCACAAAATAGTGCGCCTCGGGGATGGTTTTTTCAAACTCGCCGTTCTCATTTGGCGTCGTTTGTTGATGAATGACCCGATGATAAGTGTCTCCGATTTGCTCAACAGCCTCAAGTTGGCTCCGCCCCGCTCCATCGACCCATGTCTGGCCGTATTCCAGATCTACGAGCTCACCGTTAATACGCAACACCTTGTTTCGATAAAACAGGCGGTCACCGGGCAAACCAATGACCCTTTTTACATAGTGCTGAGCTTCATCACCCGGCTTTCGAAAAGCGACTACGTCTCCGCGCCTTGGCAACCCCGTAGGGAACAGCTGGGTGTTCAATATGGGCAGACGTAGTCCGTAGCAATATTTTTGCACGACA
>QIGP01000016.1 GCA_003228965.1 Gammaproteobacteria bacterium | reverse complement strand
GGAGTTCGAGCAAAAAGTACTTTGGGCTCAGGAACAAATTGCGGCAGGCGAAGTGTTTCAGTTAGTGCTGTCGGTGTGCTTTTCAGGTTCCACTACCATCGACCCTTTCACAGCCTATCGGGCTCTTCGCTTGCTCAACCCGTCTCCTTATATGTACTTTTTCGATCTAGGTGACGCTCAAATTGTGGGTTCGTCGCCTGAAGCTCTGGTTCGACTGCAAAATGGCATGGCGTCGCTACGTCCGATAGCCGGAACGCGACCGCGTGATGACGATCCCCAAAAAGACCTGGCATTGGAAGTGTCGTTGCTCAACGACCCCAAAGAAAATGCCGAGCATGTCATGTTGGTTGACCTTGCACGCAACGACCTGGGTCGTGTCGCGGTTCCAGGTACGATCAAGGTAGAGCCTTACCGCAGCATTGAACGCTACAGCCACGTGATGCATTTGGTCAGTGGAGTACAGGGACAGATTGAAGACGAGTTCGATGCGTTTGACCTGTTTGCCGCGGCGTTTCCGGCTGGCACCTTGGTGGGAGCGCCCAAAGTACGTGCGATGGAGCTGATTGAAGAGGCCGAGCCGGTGCGACGGGACTTCTATGCAGGGACCGTTGGATACTTTGACCACGAAGGTAATCTCGACCAGGCCATAGCCATACGGACAATGGTGTTTCATCAAGGCCGTTACCGCTTTCAGGCAGGTGCGGGCATCGTTGCCGATAGCATACCTCGCCTTGAATACGAAGAGGTATTGCACAAATCGAATATTCTGCGCCAGGCGCTGGCTATGGCGAGGGACGGACTATGAGTGCGCACCTGCTGATGATCGATAACTACGATTCATTCACGTTCAATCTGGTGCAAGGGTTTCGCGGTTTGGGGGCCACCGTTGAGGTACATCGCAACGATCAAATTTCCCTGCAAGACGCCATTGATGCACCAAAAACACACTTGGTAATTTCGCCGGGCCCTGGCAATCCGGACTCCGCCGGCATATCGGTAGAGCTAATCCAGGCATTGGCAGGCGTGGTGCCTGTTCTTGGCGTGTGCCTGGGCCATCAGTCTATTGTCGCCGCCTACGGAGGCTCTATCAGCCGGGCTCCAAGACAGATGCACGGTAAAACATCCGACGTTGAGCACGACGGCAAGGGCGTCTTCAAAAACATCGCCACTCCGTTTGTTGCCGGGCGTTATCATTCACTGACCGCCACGGACGACAAGCTCCCGCAGGAGCTAGTAGTTACATCACGCACTGACGCCAATGAAATTATGGGTGTAAGGCATGCATCACTTGCCGTCGAGGGCGTGCAGTTTCACCCTGAAAGCGTGCTCACGCCGCAAGGTTTAGAACTTATGTATAACTTTATTGAACAAGGACTAGAGCCATGACCGAGCATCACGTAGTGCAAGCTGCACTAGAGAAAGTGCTGGACGGTACGCACTTGAGCGAGAGTGAGGCGGTCGACGTCATGCATGCGCTGACCACCGAGATACCCCGTGCATTGGCTGCGTCGTTTTTAACCGCCTTACGCTGCAAAGGCGAGCACGCCGACGAGATTCGTGGATTTGCCAAAACCATGCGCGAATTGGCAGTGCGTCCAGAGTTACCTTCAAACCTTGCGGCAGTAGATATTGTTGGAACGGGTGGCGATGGTTCAGGCAGCGTCAACATTTCAACCGGTAGCGCGCTGCTTGCCGCTGCGGCCGGACTCACGGTTGCAAAACATGGCAACCGATCGGTGTCGAGCAAGAGCGGAAGTGCTGATGTTCTTGAAAAACTGGGCGTCGTGTTGCCTGCCACCAAAGAAGACGTTGTGTCGACGCTTGCCACTTACGGTTTTACGTTCTTGTTCGCACCGTACTTCCATCCGGCGATGAAAAATGTGGCGCCGGTCAGAAAAGATATGAGCATTCGCACGGTGTTCAATATATTAGGCCCGCTGACGAATCCAATGCGCCCTCCGTTCAGTGTTATCGGCGCGTACAGCGAAAGCATGGCAAAGCTCATGGCCGATGCGCTTTCGGGCATGGACATAGAACGCGTGTTCGTCATTCACGGTGAACCAGGTTGGGACGAAGCCACGCCCGTGGGGCCTTTTGTTCTATTTGATGTGCGCCCGGGTTCAGTTGAGCGCGAAGTGCGTGATCCGTTGGACTATCGAATTCAGCGCTGTACTCCTGAAGATTTAGCCGGCGGCGACGCCGAATTTAATGCTCAGGCGCTAGAGCGAGTACTAAGAGGGAAAGACGGCGGTGCCCACCTTGATGCACTTGTGCTCGGGGCAGCTCTTGCGCTTGAGGTTACTGGAACCACCCGCTCTTTCCGGGCGTCGATGTCACAGGCACGCGAAGCAATTAATGCACAGCGAGGATCTTCCTTACTAGACCGTTTGGCTACCGAAGGTCGTTCTCAGTGAGCGATTTTCTTAGCTCAATGGCGGCCAGTTCAACGGTGCGCAGCCAGAAGGCGCAAATGCTTTGCTCATTGGATGAGGCCGTAGTTCGATGTCAGAACATGCCTTCTACTACGCCGTTCAAGCGCTCGTCTGAAGGAATGGACGTGATTGCCGAAATTAAAGTGCGTTCGCCTGCGGAAGGTCAGTTGGCCACTGGTGTGACCACGGAAACAGTCGTCGCTCGGGCTAAGGACTACGTAACCGCCGGGGCGTGCATTCTTTCTGTACTTACCGAGCCTGAAAAATTCGAGGGTAGCCTGGACTATCTTGCTGCGGTGAAAGCGTGCGTGGGTAAAACATCGGCGGTGATGAGAAAAGATTTTTTGCTTGACCTCTACCAGCTGTATGAAGCTCGCCTGCACGGCGCTGACGGTGCTTTACTCATCGCTCGCATGCTTGACGACAAAACGCTCGAGCAGATGCTGCGAACGGCGAGTGAGCTTGGTTTGTTTGTGTTGCTGGAAGCGTTCGATGGTGAAGATCTTCGGCGCATGGCACCGTACGCGAGTGACCAGGTGCTTCTTGGTCTTAACTGCAGGGACTTAACGACCCTTAAAATCGATCCGAAACGTTTCGCCGAATTTGCCGATCACTTTCCGTCTGGTGCGATCAAAGTCGCTGAAAGCGGCATTCACTCCGTCGAAGAAGCTGTGCAAATTCATGCGATGGGTTACGACATGGCTTTAATCGGAACACTGCTGATGAAGACCGGTCACCCGGGCCAGACCGTCTTTGATATCACCACCAAGACGGCGGTGAGTCGTTCGTGACTACATGGATAAAATTGTGCGGACTTTCTACCGAGGCAGACGTGCAAACGGCCATTGAATGCGAAGTACAGGCGGTCGGGTTTGTGTTTGCACGGTCTGTGCGCCAGATCGATCCGGCACGAGCGGCTGAGCTTGCCTCGCTGGTGCCAGCTACAATAGCTACGGTGGCCGTTATGCTAAGGCCTACTCAAGCTGATGTTGATCACGTGTTGGCACAGTTTGTCCCGGACTACGTGCAGGCCGACTGGCAGGCGCTGGATGAATGCGAGCTCGATTCAAGCTTGAAACTGGCGGTGTACCGTCAAGGAGACGGCACGGTGCTTGAACAGATGCCAGCCCGTTTCGTTTTTGAAGGGCCGCAAAGCGGTCAAGGTAAAACGGTCGACTGGCAGGCCGCGAGAGTGTTGTCCAAACAGCGAGAGTTGGTGCTCGCTGGAGGCCTTAGTCCCGAAAACGTACAACAAGCCATTGAGGTTCTTAACCCGTTTGGTGTTGATGTCAGCAGTGGCATCGAGGAAAAGGAAGGCGTTAAGGATCACGCCCGCATGCGCGACTTCGTCGCCAAAGTACGGGCCGCCAAAACATAGAACCAGTTTTTGAATCCTGTCATTAGTTACGCATTAATCACGAGAGCAATCAACATGAGTAGCCCACAAGATCCTGCCACTTTGCGTAAGCAAATGCTGAACAACGAGTTTCCCGACGTGCGCGGTCGCTACGGTCCGTATGGCGGGAGGTTTGTTCCTGAAACATTGGTTCCTCCTTTGGATCGAATTACCGAAGGCATGCGCAAAATTTTGACACAGCCCGATTTCCAGAAGGAACTCGACGAGCAACTGCGCAACTGGGTGGGCCGGCCAACACCGCTTTCCTATGCGACACGCATGAGTGAAGAGTGGGGCGCTGAAGTCTGGCTCAAGCGCGAAGATTTGGCGCACACCGGCGCGCACAAAATCAACAACGCCATGGGGCAGGCTTTGTTGGCGCAGCGACTGGGCGTCAAACGTATTATTGCTGAAACAGGTGCGGGTCAGCACGGTGTTGCTACCGCCGCAGTCTGTGCAAGGCTTGGGTTGCAGTGTCGGGTGTACATGGGCCAAGTGGACGTCGAGAGGCAGGCGCCCAATGTTGATCGCATGCAACGTCTCGGTGCCGAAGTCGTTCCGGTAACGACCGGAGACCGCACTCTAAGGGCAGCTATTGACGAGGCTTTGCGCGACTGGGTGTCAGCGCCGTTGGAAACCTATTACTTATTGGGCTCTGCTGTAGGCCCACACCCTTACCCTGATCTCGTGTGTCATTTCCAGTCGGTTATTGGTAACGAAGCACGCGCGCAGATGTTAAAGCAGGCGGGTAAATTGCCGGATGTGGCGGTGGCTTGTGTCGGTGGAGGGTCAA
>QIGP01000259.1 GCA_003228965.1 Gammaproteobacteria bacterium | reverse complement strand
CATCCCACGTACAAATTAGCGCGCTCGTGCGAGGTGAAGAAGTGATTATTGCGCATCACGACACCGTCATTGAAGCGGACGATCACGTCATTTTGTTCGCCACCGATCGCTCCCAAATCCCGGCGGTTGAAAAACTCTTTCAGGTTGGCGTAACGTTCTTTTGATGTTGGCGAATTACACACAATGAACTTTGATGTCATTCAGCGCATTCTTGGTCTGTTGCTCATCATGTTCAGCGTCACCATGTTGCCTCCGCTGCTGGTGTCACTGATTTATCAGGAAGGCATCTGGCGCGCTTTTGTCGAGTCGTTTGTTCTGATTAACATTCTGGGGCTGTTAATTTGGTACCCGGTAAGGCGTCACCGCCGCGAACTGCGAATAAGGGACGGTTTTATCGTCGTAGCATCATTCTGGATTGTGCTGGGCCTGGTGGGCGCCGCACCGCTGTACCTTGATGACCATATTAGCTTGTCGCTCACCGACTCTGTTTTTGAGTCGATGTCCGGTCTCACTACCACCGGCGCAACCGTGCTTACCGGGCTGGATGAACTACCTAAGGCGCTGTTGTTCTATCGACAGCAGCTACAGTGGTTCGGCGGTATGGGAATTATTGTGCTAGCCGTTGCGGTGCTACCTATGTTGGGCGTTGGCGGCATGCAGCTCTACCGGGCTGAAACTCCAGGCCCCATCAAAGATTCAAAGTTGACGCCGCGCATTACCGAAACGGCCAAAGCGCTTTGGTACATTTACTTGGGCATTACGGTGTTTTGTGCGGTCGCGTTCTGGTCGGCGGGAATGACTATTTTCGATGCGATTTGCCACAGCTTTAGCACCGTAGCCATTGGTGGTTTTTCTACCCACGACGCAAGCATCGGGTACTTTAACAGCCCATTGATTGAATGGATCACCATTTTCTTCATGTTGGTGGCGGGCGTTAATTTCTCGCTGCACTTTGTCGCGTGGCGCGAGGGCAAGTTGACCTCTTACTTGTTCGATCCTGAGTTTCGCGCCTACATGGTTGTGCTAAGTGTTGTGTCAATGTTGGTGTTCGTTTCGTTGTTGATGACGAATGCATTCGACTCCATTCCCGAGACCATTACCAAGAGTGTGTTTCAGGCGGTCTCCATAGGAACAACGACCGGCTTTGCTACAGCTAACTATTCGGCCTGGCCAGGTGCTATTCCGCTGCTGTTAATTTTGGCGAGCTTCATTGGCGGCTGCGCAGGTTCTACTGGCGGCGGCATGAAAGTCGTGCGTTGGTTACTTATTTATAAACAAGGCGTGCGCGAAATGTTCCGGCTGGTTCACCCCAGCGCAGAGAAGCCCGTTAAACTTGGCACAAAGCCTGTTCCCGACCGCGTGATTGAAGCTGTGTGGGGCTTTTTCTCTGTGTACGTTGTGTTGTTCGGCGTCATGATGTTGGTGCTCATGACCACGGGGCTGGACCAGGTAACGGCCTTTTCTGCTGTCGCTGCGACGCTTAATAACCTCGGCCCTGGTTTGGGCGAAGTCTCCAATAATTTTGCCTCGATCAATGACATGGCCAAGTGGGTAACGGTTGTGGCCATGCTGTTAGGGCGCCTTGAAATATTCACTCTGCTTGTTTTATGTACGCCAGCTTTTTGGCGACGCTAAAGGAGTTTAACGCGCAATGTCCGATTCCAGACCAGGTTCTAGCCCCATAGATCACGTCATGCTCAGTCGTGAGTCGTGGAAAATTTTTCAGATCATGGCTGAGTTTGTTGACGGATTTGAAAAACTGTCGGTGATTAATCCCTCGGTGAGTGTTTTTGGTTCGGCACGAACGCCAGCCGACCACCCCTGTTACGAACTGGCTGAAGACATTGGTCGACGCCTTTCGGACTGTGGTTTTGCGGTCGTCACCGGAGGGGGCGGCGGTATCATGGAGGCGGCTAACAAGGGTGCGTTTGCCGGCAAGTCGCACAGCGTCGGCTTGAATATCGTATTGCCTAATGAGCAAAGGCCCAATGAATATCAGGACATCAGCCTGATCTATCGACACTTTTTTTCGCGCAAAGTCATGTTTGTAAAGTACGCCTCGGCTTACGTTGTGCTGCCGGGTGGCTTCGGTACCATGGACGAATGCATGGAAATTCTGACACTGATTCAAACTGGAAAATCTCGACCTATTCCGATTGTACTAGTAGGCCATACCTTTTGGGACGGCTTGATAGACTGGTTCCGTGCGTCGCTACTTGAGGCCGGCACCATTGCTGAAAAAGACCTCGACTTATTCAGCATTGTAGACACCGCCGAAGACGTGCTCGATGTCATTCAAACGCACTACCGTGAACGCGGCTACACGCCGTCACCGGAAGAGCAAGAGGTCATGCTGGGACTGTGAGTCGTTTGGCCATGCAGCGTGTCGCGCACGCTATCGACACAGTTAGTCGGCGCGTGGGGCATGCAGCGGCATGGGGTACTTTGTTCATGGTGTTAACGACGGCTGCCGTCGTGATACTGCGCCACGTGTTTAGCATTGGCTGGATTTGGCTTCAGGAAATTAGCGTCTATCTTCACGCGTTGGTGTTTTTGCTTGGCGCGGCGTATGCGCTGGGCGCTGATGAACATGTGCGCGTTGACGTGTTCTATCGCGACATGCGGCCCGCAAGCCGGCGTTGGGTAGACACGCTCGGAACGCTGTTCTTGCTTCTTCCCACCACGGGTTTTATTTTTTGGTCTTCATGGAGCTACGTGTTTCGCTCGTGGACTGAGCGCGAGAGCTCGCACGAAACTGGCGGGCTCGTGTTTCCGTTTCCCTCACTGTTAAAGACCAGTATTTTGATCGCCTGCGTGCTGTTGTGTTTGCAAGGCATCTCAATTTTACTGCGCCTTTGGTCGGCTTCTCCTGAACATGACACACAAGCCACGCAAAGCGGGTCCAGTTAGATGGAAGCCGCACTGTTTCCACTGCTCCTGTTTGTCGCCGTAATCGTCACGCTTATGGCGGGTTACCCGGTGGCCTTCACTTTGGCGGGTGTAGCTTTAATTGTGGCTGGTATCGGACTGTTGACAGGTAACTTCGAGGCGATCTTGCTGGGTACTATGCCGAGTCGGGTTTACGGCAACGTCATGAAGAACGAAATACTTGTGGCTGTGCCCATGTTCGTTTTCATGGGCGTCATGCTGGAGCGTGCGCGCATAGCCGAAAACTTGTTAGACACGCTTGGTATGTTGTTCGGCCGCGTGCGCGGAGGCTTGGGCATCGCAGTCACGCTGGTTGGCATGTTGTTGGCCGCCAGTACCGGCATCGTTGGGGCCACCGTGGTGACCATGGGGCTGTTGTCGTTACCTACCATGCTCAAACGCGGCTACGACCCGGGGCTTGCCAGCGGTACCATTTGTGCCTCTGGAACGCTTGGTCAAATTATTCCACCGTCTATCGTGCTTGTGTTGCTTGGGAGCGTGTTGTCGTCGGCCTATCAAGAAGCGCAGAGGCGCCAGGGTAGCTACACGCAAGACGCCGTGTCTGTAGGTGACCTGTTCATGGGTGCCCTGATTCCCGGTCTGATGCTTGTACTCATGTACATGGTTTACCTGTTGGCTGTGGCCTGGTTCAAACCAGAGGCCATGCCTCCGATAGAGCGCAGCGATATTTCTTCTGGCGAGCTCGCCGTACGCGTCGTCAAAGTACTCGTGCCGCCACTGGCGCTTATTCTAACCGTGTTGGGCTCAATCATCAGCGGCATAGCCTCACCTACAGAAGCCGCCGGTGTCGGGGCCGTAGGTGCGCTTGCATTGGCATTGATGGGACGGCAGCTTAACTTGTCGCGACTACGTGACGTGATGCGAAGTACGACCAAAGTAAGCGCCATGGTGTTCATGATTCTCATCGGCGCGTCTGTTTTCTCTTTGGTGTTTCGCGGCTTTGGTGGTGATGACGTGGTGCACGGCGCATTGACGAACCTGCCGGGCGGCAAAGTTGGCGCGCTGCTCGTCGTGATGTTGCTGATGTTTCTACTCGGCTTCGTGCTCGATTTTATCGAAATTGTGTTTGTCGTGGTGCCCATAGTAGGGCCCGTACTGTTAGCGATGGGTGTAGATCCTGTTTGGCTCGGCGTGATGATTGCGGTGAACCTGCAAACGTCGTTTCTAACTCCGCCGTTTGGCTTTGCGCTTTTTTATCTTCGCGGAGTCGCGCCTCCCGAGTTGCCGACCAGCGCAATTTACAAAGGGGTTATGCCTTTTGTATTTATTCAGCTGTTCCTGCTGCTGCTGCTTTCAATCTGGCCGGAGCTTGTGACCTGGTTGCCGAAAAAAGTTTACGGCTAGGCGCACGCCGAGCGCGATTATTCAAAGACCGTGTTGTTAGCAGCCGTTATTTCAAACTGGCTTTTCAATGGCCTCATGCATACTCAGTATTATCTTGCGGAAGGCTCTTATTCGTTTTCATTCGGCGACGAGGCTCATACTGCGCGCAATTCGTTAGCCATTCGTTTAATGCCGATAACTTCAATGTCATTGCTCACTGGGTAGTGATCGTCCTCGGGATACAGAAGTATTTTTCGATCAGGTTTGATATGAGAGCACCGCAATGTGTGGGGCATTGTTATCAGGTCTTTCCTGATGTCGGCTAGTAGTAGAAGCTTAAAGTTTTCCAGTTTGAGCAAACT
>QIGP01000385.1 GCA_003228965.1 Gammaproteobacteria bacterium | reverse complement strand
CGGGAAGGGTGAGGGCGGCACGGTTGTTGAACTGCCTTCCGGCAGTCAAATGTAGTGTTTAAGCGCAATTTGTCACGAGGGTTTCGTGCGTGCTTGCGTTACACTAGACACAGTCAATCAAAAACCATATTGCCGAACAGGGCGGGCACTGCTGTGCTGTTTGCCTGGCCAACTTAACAGGAGCAGGGCATGGACCCACAACTCATAGACGATCTGGCCAAACGCCTGATTGGACGACTACCCGAAAGTGTCAAGTCGATGCAACAGGACTTGGAGACCAATGTAAAAGGAGCGCTTCACTCGGTGTTTGGAAAAATGAACCTGGTGTCTCGCGAAGAGTTTGACGTGCAGGCGGCCGTGTTACTGAAGACCCGTGCGAAACTCGAGCAGTTGCTTGAGCGCCTCGCCGAACTCGAACAAGCGAGCAAAAAATAGCCTGACATCAACACACCAACACCTAGGAATGGTGACTGGTTTTTATTAAACGACTAACGCAAGGAGTGCGAGCATGTCGTTTGCCACTGTTTACTGTCGAGCTCAGGTGGGCATCGACGCCCCTCGCGTACACGTGGAAGTGCATCTGGCCGGAGGTCTTCCTGGCTTCTACATGGTCGGTGTGCCCGAAACGGCGGTTCGCGAAAGCAAAGACCGGGTGCGCTCAGCTTTGGCTAATTCCGGCTTCGATTTTCCCGCTAGTCGCATTACGGTCAATCTCGCACCGGCCAATGTACCCAAAGAGGGTGGCAACTTTGACCTGTCAATAGCCATTGGTATTCTGGCGGCGTCCGGTCAAATTAAGGGCGCATACCTTGAAGACTACGAACTGTACGGCGAGCTTTCCTTAAGTGGTGAACTGCGCCACATGCGAGGTGCCCTGTCTATTTCAATCGCTACGCTTAAAACCAAAGTGACTGCAATTATTCCTTCATCAAGTCTGGAGGCCACGCGAGGCGCAGGCAATCTACGTGTGTTTGGCGCACGCACACTGGTTGAAGTGGCGGGCTTCATTGACGGCAAAATGCAACTGGAACAATTGGCGGTCAACGACGAAATAGTGGTTCCGGACCACGGCCTGGATTTCTCAGATGTACGTGGCCAACCCTTCGCATGTCGCGCCCTGGAAGTAGCCGCTGCTGGAGGTCACCACGCTCTAATGATTGGGCCCCCGGGCAGCGGCAAGAGCATGCTTGCGAAACGCTTGCCAACCATACTTCCCGACTTACTTCGCGATCAGTTTTTACAAAGCGCCATGCTCTTTGATGTGGCTGGAATAAAGCGGACTCCAAAAGCGTGGCACCTGCCAACATTTCGGGCTCCTCACCACACGCTGTCTGCCGTCGCGCTGGTGGGTGGCGGGCGGATGCCGTTGCCTGGTGAAATTTCTCTTGCCCACTGCGGTGTGTTGTTCATGGACGAGTTTCCGGAGTTTTCACGCAAGACGCTCGAAGTGCTTCGACAACCACTCGAAGAAGGTGAAGTGCTGATTGCCAGGGCGGCTGGACGTATGACCTATCCGTGTCACTTCCAGTTGATCGCTGCAATGAATCCGTGTCCTTGTGGTTACGCGCACGACACTCGCAAGGATTGTTCGTGTAGTCCAAGCCAGATCGCGCGTTACTTGAGCAAGATTTCGGGACCGTTGATTGATCGGATAGATCTGCATTTAGTGGTGCCTAGACCTGACGCGGAAATTTTGGCAGGTGGCGGAGCTAAGGCCGATAACAGTGCGACCATTCGGGCTCGTGTTATCGCGGCGAGGAATATTCAGTTGGAACGTGGTGCACTAAATCGTGACCTTTGTTCAGCACGGCTTAATAGCGAAGAACTCGTTTCCGAAGAAGCGCGTAAATTGTTGTGCGAAGTAACCGAACGTAAAGCATTGTCGGCGAGGTCGTGGTTCAGGGCGTTAAGGGTTGCAAGAACCATCGCCGATCTTGGTTGTGCTGAGCGAGTCGGTCAGTCGCATATTGCAGAGGCCCTGATGTTGAGGATGCTGGATGTGACTTAAGACGTTCGATCGCCGTAAGTCCTTTTGTTGGCAGCAAATATATAGATGAGAGTAAGACTGGATAGGCTAGTTCGGAGATTCCAGCGAACTTCAAGATTGTTGCGAAACAGATTAACAAGCCCTAATCCGACCTCGCGGCGATTGCACCTAGTACGGCAGCCGCTACGGCGACTACCGCAATAGCTCCCAAAACATTAAAGGCCTCATCAGTCGCACCACTAATATCGAGCCGCGTTACAGTGGATATATCAGAAAATGAATAGAACCTGTCATTGCCATACATACCATTATTTTCCACACGCGTGACCCTGATATTTTCTTGGGAACCATCTTTGAAAACGGCCGAAACATAATCACCGCTATCAACTTGAGTGGCTAGTGGCCGCTGATTGTCTATTGCGGGACTACTTGCACACGCGGGCAAAAGGGCGATCGAAATTGATAAAAACCAAATAAGGAATGTAATAGTAGTATGTGGTTTGCCGATAGAGCTATTGCAGTGTTCCATTTGAATTTGACTCCGATGTTATTTCTAAAGTGCAGTGTTGTAGTTACTTCGAGGAGTGAACCTGTTTCGACTAGTAGCGATGTGGTTGATCAGGCCAGGTTGTTATGTCGCAATTTTTCACAGCGGCTAAACTTTTCAGCCACGCGTTTCTGTCAAGCAAGGCGTTTCCCTCATGACCGGGAGCGTTGTTGAAGTCGGCTAGTCCTGGCCAAATTAACAAGCCAAGAGCAACATCTTTCTTGTCACCTCTTTTGTTTTTGTCAATTTTTCTGGACGCCGCTTCAGTATTTCCTGTGTACTCGGCCGCCAGGTAGTCGCAAGCTAAATCAGCGTCTCCTGCCTGTTTAACATCGATAGGGTTTGGCTCAGGTGTCGTGACGCATCCAGTCAGAAGGCCTAAGAAAATCACAACAAATACTGATTCTCTATTTCTCACAATCGTTACTCCTAAATAGCTTCTTTTAATCGATTTTAGTGAAGAAAAGCAACAGCAATAATGGCCACGTTTCGAACAATGTTTTCGAATTTATACGTATAGTTCCGAGTCTTGGATCGCCGAATAAAAGACGAGGATTCAATAGAAATTTCCAGACGATGAACAGTTCTCTTGAGAATTTAACGCCAAACTTAAGCACCGCGTTTCTGAAAAAAAGGTTAGCCGAGTCAAGCCTGGCGCGGCTAACCAAAGGGGGGAGACCTGTACTTCTGATTTACCAAATCCTTAAAAACTCCAATTCCATTACTTTTCAACGGCTTAATAAGTGATCTAAGCCCTTGTTTAATCGATCCTGTTAAATGACACTTAGTTGGCGAAATATAGTTAATCGCGTTACAGAAATCTATATTTGACAGGAATGTAACATATATGAATAATGTTATTCAAGTAGCACTGTTGAAAGCGTGTGCGAGATTCTTACCGGCCATTGTCCGATTACTAATACCCAATGGGATTAATTGCAGACAAATGATTGAGTTGGTTAAGAACGCGTACGTCGATGTGGTGGCCGAGGAGCATGGGCTAAACGGTCGTCCTGCAAATATTTCGAAGACTGCGATCATGACCGGGTTGACTCGGGCAGATGTACGACGAATCCGGGAGCGAGATAGAGGGCTTAGATCGGATGCACTAAAAGACTCTGATCAACGGCGCTATAACTTCACTGCATTGTTGTCGGATTGGCATTTGGATAAAAAGATTTCGGATTATGAGGGGAAACCGATGGATTTGCCGTTAGAAGGGGATGCACCCTCGTTCAAGGCGTTAGCTCAGAAACATTTCGGAAGCGTTCCCATAACAGCGGTGCTTCGCGAACTTAAGAAAGCCAATGCGGTTGAGAGAACCGAAGATGGCAAGGTACGTGTTTTACGAGATTTTTATAGTCCTGAGAGAATGAGCATTGATCAAGCTGAACGAGTTGGTGGCTTGCTTTTGGATTTTATAACGACGGTAGAGTTTAATTTACATCGGGAAAAATCCGACAATGCACGTGTGGAATATCGAACAACTCAAACCGACGTGCCCGTACGGCACCTATCCGCGTTCACCTCGCTTCTCAATGATGAAGCGACTGTATTTTATCAACGCATTGACCGTTGGTTAGAAGACAAGAAACGCTACGAATCCAGTCCGGATGAGAAAAAAGTAAGAATGGGTTTTGGTCTATATCAAATTCATGGAAGCCAATAAATACTCGTGCAGTTATCGCAGTATGCCTTTAAACCAGGACAATTTTTGCCAGATACTTCAAGACAAAATGGAAGTAAATCATGACCAACAAATCAAAAGGATGTGGGGCAATTGGCAATGAGCGACTTTTCGAGAAGATTGAGAAATGGCACCCGGTCGACGGACAGGGTGCCACAGTTGGTTCATCAAATGACTAGCAGTGATCTAATCACAGATGTTGGACTGCGCGGAGGGTCCTGGCGGCTTAAAAAAGGCGTCTCGCAAATTCGCCAAATCTACAAAGTTTACGACCTGGTCGCCGTTCAAGTCGGCATCCAAATCACCGGTTTGCAAGAACATACTTTGCATCAGGGCGACATCCGAACATTGAACAATACAGTCGTTGTCCAAGTCAGCATCACACAGATTGCCGAAGCCGTCACCATCAGTGTCGCGTTGGTCGGC
>QIGP01000224.1 GCA_003228965.1 Gammaproteobacteria bacterium | reverse complement strand
TTGGTGGCGTACTCGAACCCCTTCAGGCGACCCCAACCATCATTGGCAACAACTGCTTTATCGGGGCGCGCTCGGAAGTTGTTGAAGGTGTCATTGTTGAAGACAACGCAGTGCTCTCCATGGGCGTATTTATTGGCCAAAGCACGCGTATTTATGATCGCGAGCGTGACGAGGTTACGTTTGGTCGCGTTCCTGAAGGTGCCGTTGTGGTTCCAGGTTCTCTGCCGTCGAAAGACGGCAAATACAGCCTCAACTGTGCCGTGATCGTCAAGCGAGTAGACGCCAAAACGCGCTCGAAAGTTGGAGTTAATGAACTACTGCGGGCCTGGGACTAGAGCTGCCCTACTTGTTCAATGAGTCTGCCAACGCACAGATTGCGTCACGCGCAAACCCGTTAAAGAGGACACGATGAATACTACCGTATACGGCTTGAAAAACTGTGAAAGCTGCAAGAAAACAATGAAATATTTGGCGGACAAAGGAATTGAAGCGACACTACTCGACGTTCGCGAACACGCCCCCACGTCGTCGCAGCTAAAACGGTGGTGTAGCAAGTTCGGCCGAGAGGCGTTCGTTAACAAACGCAGCACTACGTGGCGTGGGCTCACCGAGCAGCAGAAGAATATTGAGAGCAACGCTCAGGCGATCGAACTTTTACAGAACGCGCCCACATTAATGAAACGCCCTGTTGTTCTTCGCGGAACTAATGCCGTGCTGGGCTTCAAGCCTGGCGATATTGACAAACTATTGAAGTAGCCGACATTCGTGGCGCCTCGTCGCACAGCCAAGCCGACCTTTTTCTAAACACCAGTGAGTCAGCACTACCATGAGCCAACTGTTACAACTCGTACGCGAACTGATTAGCCGTCCATCCGTTACACCACAAGACGGGGGCTGTCAGGACGTCATGCGAGCCCGGCTTGAAGCGATTGGTTTCAATTGCGAAACAATCGAGGCAGGCGGCGTCACTAACCTGTTTGCCACGCGAGGTGCTGAAGCGCCGATGTTCTGTTTCGCAGGCCATACTGACGTAGTGCCAACGGGACCGGAGGATCAATGGCAAAGCCAACCCTTTGCCCCTGAAATTCGTGACGGCAAACTCTACGGTCGCGGCGCCGCCGATATGAAAGGCAGCCTGGCCGCCATGGTTTGTGCGGCCGAGGCTTTCGTATCAACGCACCCGGATCACGCCGGCACTCTTGCGTTCTTGATCACAAGCGACGAAGAAGGCCCTGCACTTTTTGGCACACGCGAAGTGATGCGGCAGTTAGCTGAACGAGGCGTACATATTGAGCACTGTCTGGTCGGTGAACCCAGCTCTTCGCAGCAACTCGGCGACGTAGTACGCGTCGGTCGACGCGGTTCGCTGCATGCACAATTCAGCGTACACGGCGTTCAGGGGCACGTGGCCTATCCTGAAAAAGCATTAAACCCTATTCACACAGTGGCGCCGTTAATTGCCAAGCTTACAGCCGAAGTCTGGGACCTTGGCAACGAACAGTTCCCGGCTACTTCGTTTCAAATTTCAAACATTCAAAGTGGCACCGGCGCCAACAACGTGATTCCGGGTAGCCTGTCGTTCATTGCCAATTTTCGCTTTTCAACGGCCGTGACCGCGGCACAATTACAGCAACGTTGTGAACAACTGATTAGCGAACTCGGAGTAAATGCCACCATAGAGTGGAACTTGTCGGGCGAACCTTTTTTAAGTAAACACGGCAGACTTACCGAAGCCGTAGTGGCGGCGATCAAACGACACAACGGACTCGACACCGAGCTGTCGACCGGAGGCGGTACGTCCGATGGTCGGTTTATTGCACCAAGCGGTACGGAAGTGGTGGAGCTAGGCCCGGTGAATTCAAGCATCCATCAAATTGACGAGCACGTAGACGTTAGCGAACTTGAACATCTGGTAAAACTTTATCAAGACATTATTGAGCGTGTCTTGCTTGCCTAGCTCAATCCTCGGTCACAACCCGAGGCCGGTCAGAAACTAATGGCGCGCTGGCAGGAATGGGTCGTGAGCGTGAACGACCGAATTGTTATCCAAAACACACCTCTCGGCGCAGGTAAAACTGTGAGCAGCAGTGGCGTTGAAGACCTGATTGAAGCCGTGCAAACGAACGGTGTTACCGCTTTGAGTGCTGAAAACCTGGACGAAGCACTGAAACTTGCACAAAGCTGTCCCCACACAGAAATTGGTCAAATTGAAGTGCGAGAGATGTTTGAAATGCCGTCGAAAAAATCGTGATGGTAAGCGGGTTGGAGACTGTGGGATTCAGCCGCGTTTGAATTGTGTAAAAACACCGATTCGTCATTGCGAATCCGCAGACCGCGGATGTGGCAATCTCCGTCACGGTACTGCGGTTTCAATCAGTTATACTACGGTGACGTTAAGAGATTGCCGCGCCCTTCGGGCTCGCAGCGACGCCACAAAGGTTTCTACGCAATCTCCGTCGGCCTCATAGCCACGCACTCTACTGATTACGCCAGTTAATCCATATTCCGAATAGACCCACCGGCAAGATTGCGATTAGCACCCACGCTGGCATGCTTAAGCCAAACAATGACCAGTCAATGTCAGCGCAACGCCCGGAACCGAAAAACACAAGTCGCAAAGTTTCGCCCAATGGAAACGAATCCAACATGTAGTCCAGACTGGGGCCGCAAGCTGGCACCTGGTCGGCGGGCAAGCTCTGAATGTAGACATGTCGCCCGGCAACGGCCACGCCGAACGCGGCCGATAAACCCAGTAGTGCTCCGTAAACACGGCTCAACATGGGTGACGCACGACTGTGAAACGCGGCTATGAGAAACCACAGTCCCATAAAAATGACCGCAATACGCTGAAAAATGCACAAATTACAGGGTTCAAGTTTAAGCACGTATTGGGCGAACAGGGCGTAGGCCATCATGCCAGCGCACACCGCAAAACCCAGCCAGTTACCTTGATGTCGTGAAATGTTCAGCATTAATTTGACCTCTGTATGGCCTCGGCTAGACGTCCGTGAGGCTCTTATTGTCTGTTAGTCAGCTACCGTGAGTAACGTTGTTACGCACGTATTCAGGTATAGCGAGATACGGCGCTGCAAATTCTACTGCGCCGCTGTTAGCGCGAATGGCCACCGCACGGGCCGACGGATTAGCGGCATCAACGAAAAGCAAATCCAGTTCCGCAAGTTCCGGGTACTGCGAAAAGCCATTGCCCACACCCCGTTTCGCGCTGCCTTTGAATTGTGCCACAACTTCTGCCGGATCGATCACCATTTCAGATGAGACCCGTCGTGGATGCCCAAGTTCATCAGCTTCGTAAAGAGCGCAATAAACCTGGGCTTTCCTCGCGTCAAGGCAGACCAGCAGCGGCCCTTCATTGCCGCCCAAATCGGCCGAGGAAGCCTTGGCTGTACCGCTGTCCCCGGAGCGAGTAGCGGTTGATGGCTTAGAGAATGCTTCGTGCGCCAGCGCCGCGAGCGTCGACACGCTGGCGACGTTATGACCCGAGCTATAAGCCAGGCCCTGAGCAGTAGCTGCTGCCACTCGTAAACCTGTAAAACTTCCAGGTCCACGTCCAACGGCAATCCCGTCAAGCTTGGTAAGCGATAGCTTATGTTCACTCAGCAGTTGCTTAACCAGAAGCAGCAAATGTTCAGCCTGAGCGCGAGGCTCGTCACACAACCGTTGTGAAATCTTGCCATCGATACTCAGTGCCACTGATGGCGGACTTGCCGCCGCTTCAATACTGAGCAATTTCATGGTGGCAGACCTTTGGCGAATCTTCTCACTACGCGCAAATCCCGTTCGACGGGCATCGGGGGAAGGCTCTGCAAAAACATCCTGCCATAGGCTTTGGAGTAAAGCCTGGGGTCGCAAATTACGCACAGCCCACGATCGGTCGCATCGCGAATCAGTCGGCCGACGCCTTGTTTCAAACTGAGGACAGCGGTGGGCAGCTGATAGTCCATAAACGGATTGCCGCCTTGCTTGCGCATGGCGTCGAGTCTTGCCTGCAACAACGGATCGCCTGGTGAGGCAAACGGTAGCTTATCGATTACTACCATGCCAAGTGCCGACCCCCGAACATCAACGCCCTCCCAAAAACTACTCGTACCTAGAAGCACTCCCCGCCCGTCTTTACGAAATCGACGCAATAGCTCGTCGCGTGGCTGTTCGCCCTGGACAAGCAGTTGTCGATTCGGTAGTGCTTCGCGCTCCAGAATGGTCTTTGCGATATTCAAGGCGCGATAGCTTGTGAACAACAAAAATGCCCCGCCTTTAAGCGACGATAGCAGCTGCACGCTGAGTTCAACTACACGCTCCGTGTAGGATTCGTCGGACGGCTCCGGCAAGTTGGTCGGCACGTAGAGCATCGAGTTCCTGGCGTAGTCGAACTCGCTGTCGACTTTAAGCACTTCCGGGTCAGTTAACCCGACACGTTGCGTAAAATGTGCGAAGTTATCACCCACGGCAAGCGTCGCAGAGGTAAATATCCAGGCCGCTTTTTGCGTTTCAATAATTTGTTTGAGCTGCTCCGATACGTCGAGCGGCGAACGCTGCATGTGAAAGCCCGTGTGTGTCGATTCAATCCATGCTACCGCATTTTCGTCGTCTTTTAACATCATCTGTTGCAGTGCATGCGCCGCGTCCTTCGCTCGACGTCGACAGCTGTCGAGTCCGGA
>QIGP01000327.1 GCA_003228965.1 Gammaproteobacteria bacterium | reverse complement strand
CCGCGGACATAACATGGATTCTACCAAGGCCATGTCTGATCGTGACATACCTTGCACAGACGGCAGTGCCGACTGCAGCATCCTTGACGATTTCTACTATGATGGACGCAACACCCAAACCAATTATTCGGCAGGCGACTCGCCCATCGATGTTCTACCCGTTGTCGGGTTTACGTTAGCCGTTAAACGAACACACCTTTTCGATGTGCGCTCATTGCAAAATCATCCACCCGGTCCTCCTCAAGCTCTAAACAAACTCTTCTGTGTCTACCTGATTTAGCGACTTCTTCGTTACCAAGCCTTTTTTTCTCAAGGACTAACGTTAAGGAGATCGTTTTGTTATCGCCATTTTGTGGGGCCACGTCCCACGCTAAATCTATTACTGTCTTAACCAGGCACAACACCCACCTCGTGTGCACGCTTGTGCTCGCCGCGGGGATCGCATTCAACTTGCCAGCGCTGGCTCAACAACCCGTGCCGTTAACGCTGTTAGAGGCACAAGACGTAGCACTTGAACAAGAACCTGGCCAGGTTGCGCTCAGGGCGCGTGCCGACGCGCTCGAAGAACAATCTATTGCCGCTGGCGAACTGCCAGACCCTAAGCTTCGCATGGGCCTGGCCAACTATCCGTTGGAGTCGGGCGGGTTTTCTACAGAAGGCATGACGCAAGCGCAACTTGGTATTCGTCAATCCTTTCCACCCGGTCGGACGCGCACAGTGCGCACCCGACAATTTCAGTCGCTCGCCGTGGAAATGTCTGAAAATGCAGATGCCAGAGGTCGGGACATACTCGCGGCTGTACGTCGTGTGTGGCTTGAAATGTACTACTGGCAGGAGGCGCACAACATAGTTTCTGAATCGCGACCGTTCTTCAGCGATTTGGTAACGACTACGCGTTCTTTATATGCCGTGGGTCACAAAGACCTGCAAGATGTATTGCGCGCTGACCTTGAACTCAGTCGACTGGAAGATCGACTGATCAACATCCACAAACAACGTGCTCAGTCGCAAGCGGCGTTATCCGAATGGGTCGGCAGCGAATCCAGTCGATCAGTTTCTACAAAGCTTCCCGCCTGGGAGCAAATACCAAAACTTGAGCAACTGCATGCCGATCTGCTGACACACCCGGCACTGCGGGCAGCCGATGCACGAATTGACACACGCAAGGCTGGCATAGACCTGGCCAAAGAACGCTACAAACCTGGTTGGGCACTGGACCTTGGCTATGGCTATCGTGATGGATCCTTACCCAACGGTCGCTCACGTTCGGACTTCGTGAGCTTGTCGGTCACGGTAGATTTACCGATTTTCAAAAAAAATCGCCAGAACAGGAATCTCGCTGCTGCGTTTAGCGAGCGACGCGCAGCAAACGAATCCAAAGAAGCTCTACTTAGAAAACTTGGCAGTCAATTGGACAGTGAGTATGCGCGCTGGCAAGACCTGTCGCGACGTATTGACCTGTACGAGCAAGTGATTGTACCGAAGACAAAAGAACAGGCTGATGCGGCATTGGCCGCTTACCAAAGTGGAGCCGGTGATTTTGCTGATGTCATACGTGGTTCTATCGACGATCTCAACACGCGACTCGATCATGTGCGCATAAAAACTGACAGGGCACAGAGCTACGCGGCCCTTGCCAACCTCGGAGGATTCTCACGATGAAGAAGGTGATTTTGTTCGTAGTTGTGGTAGTCGCAACGTTAGCGACCGGGTTCTGGATTGGCCAGAAGTGGACCGGAAACTCAGACATGAACCCCACCTCGGTAACCAGTGAACGCAGAATCCTTTATTACAAGGCACCAATGGACCCTAACTATCGTCGTGACACGCCAGGCAAGTCGCCCATGGGGATGGATCTGGTTCCTGTCTACGCCGACGAGGGCAATGGCAGTGTTGCCGGTGGTGTGACCATCGATCCTGTGATCGTGAACAACCTCGGTGTACGCAGTGCAGCGGTAGAGGAGGGCGTATTGTCCCGTCGAATCGAAACCGTAGGTTACATTGGCTACGACGAAGACAGTCTGAGCCAGGTAAGTACCCGTGTGGAAGGCTGGATTGAAAAACTGACCGTCAAGGCCACCGGGGATCCGGTAAAAAGCGGCCAGACATTGTTTGAATTGTATTCACCCACGCTAGTAAATGCACAAGAGGAATACCTCGCCGTATTAAACAGTCGCAATACGATGCTGCATCAAGCCTCGCGTGAGCGCTTGGCGGCACTGGGCGTTTCAGCGTCTGAAATAAAGCGACTGGACGAAAAGCGAAGTGTGAGACAACGTATACGAGTACGCGCAAAATCCGATGGAGTCGTAGCGCATCTTGGGGTACGCGAAGGGATGTACATCACACCTGCAACACAAGTGATGTCGATCGCCAAAATGAATCAGGTATGGGTGCTGGTTGAAGTGTTTGAACGACAGGCCGCCTGGGTTAAACCTGGACAGCACGCGGAAGTAATTCTTGACTACTTACCCGGTGACGTACGTAAGGGAACGGTGGACTATGTCTATCCTGAACTTGATCCAACGACGCGGACGTTGAAAGTCCGCATACGTCTTGACAATACAGACAAAGATTTGCGTCCGAATATGTTCGCTCGTGTCACGATCTTGAATTCCGAGCAAGGCGCGGTTATGCACATTCCTCAAGAGGCGCTGATTCGAGGCGGTACTGTCGACCGGGTGGTCCTGTCGTTGGGGGATGGCCGTTTTCAAGTCCAGGCTGTTGAGGTCGGCATGGAATCTGGTGATCGTGTAGAAATACGATCCGGGGTTTCCAGAGCTGATCGGGTGGTGACTTCCGGACAATTTTTGATTGATTCTGAATCGAACACTGAGTCGGCGCTCGAACGCATGGACGATACAAGTAAAAAACCAGAACCTGATCACAGTCACCACGACATGGAGACCATGTAATGATTGCGCAACTCATTCGTTGGTCAATCAACAATCGTATTCTGGTGTTACTGGTGACCGGGCTTCTGGTGGCATGGGGAACCTACTCTTTAAAACAAACTCCGGTGGATGCACTG
Source organism: Gammaproteobacteria bacterium (assembly GCA_003228965.1). GTDB lineage: Bacteria > Pseudomonadota > Gammaproteobacteria > Steroidobacterales > SZUA-146 > SZUA-146. The sequence continues at coordinate 1,702 of QIGP01000327.1, read as the reverse complement.
CCTGATCTTTCTGATGTACAGGTAATTATTAAAACATCTTTTGCAGGCCAGGCACCGCAGGTAGTCGAGGATCAGGTGACCTATCCGTTGACCACTGCAATGTTGTCGGTACCCAAAGCCGTAACCGTACGCGGTTACTCATTCTTCGGAGACTCTTACGTCTACATAATTTTCGAAGACGGTACCGATTTGTACTGGGCACGCTCTCGAGTCCTGGAGTACTTGAGCCAGGTTTCTGGTCAACTACCTGACAGCGCCAAACCCGCGCTGGGTCCCGACGCGACCGGCGTTGGATGGATCTACGAATACGCTTTGGTCGACCGCACCGGAAAACACGATTTAGCGCAGTTACGCAGCCTGCAAGACTGGTTTCTCAAATTTGAACTGCAAACCGTTCACGGAGTCGCAGAAGTCGCCACTATTGGCGGCATGGTTAAGCAGTACCAGGTGGTGATCGATCCTGACAAACTGCGTGCCTTCGGCATAACGTTAGCCCAGGTAAGAATGGCCATTCAGTCGGGCAACCAGGAAACCGGTGGCTCCGTTATCGAGATGGCCGAAGCTGAATACATGGTCCGCGCATCGGGCTACTTACAAAGCCTTGATGATCTTGCCGACATCCCGCTCGGTGTCAACAATAAAGGTACACCCATTGTATTGTCTGATATTGCACAACTGCGCATAGGCCCACAACTGCGGCGTGGCATTGCCGAGCTTAACGGTGAAGGCGAAGTTGTTGGAGGCGTGGTTGTCATGCGTTCAGGAGAAAACGCCTCTAAAACAATCGATGCTGTCAAGCAGCGGCTGGAGGAATTGAAGCGGGGCCTTCCTGAAGGCGTTGAGATCATCACAACTTACGATCGCTCCTCGCTAATCGAGCGCGCTGTGACGACGCTCAGAGGGAAGCTCATCGAGGAGTTTTTGATGGTTGCTCTGGTATGCGCAATATTTCTGTTTCATCTGCGTTCCTCTGTTGTTGTAATACTGAGTTTACCCGTGGGTATTCTCGTGGCGTTTATTGTCATGAATCTGCAAGGCCTGAACGCCAACATCATGTCGCTAGGTGGTATTGCAATCGCTATTGGCGTGATGGTGGATGCCGCAATTGTCATGATAGAGAACGTGCACAAACATATCGAGAACGAGCCTCTTAACGATGAAAACCGCTGGCGCATCATGGGTGATGCAGCGAGTGAAGTGGGCCCGGCACTTTTTTTCTCTTTGCTGATTATTACGCTGAGCTTTCTACCAGTGTTTACGTTGGAAGCACAAGAAGGCCGTATGTTTGCGCCGTTAGCATTCACCAAAACCTACGCCATGGCTGCTTCTGCTATTTTGTCAATTACGCTAGTGCCTGTGCTTATGGGTTACTTTATTCGTGGCAGGGTGACACCCGAACACAAAAACCCCATTAGTCGCGCGCTGATTGCCACCTACCGGCCGGTTATCCACGCGGTGATTCGTTTTCCAAAATCCACACTTACGCTCGCCGCGCTAATCCTTGTCGCAGGCTTTTGGCCAGCCACGCAACTCGGTTCAGAATTCATGCCGCCGCTCGACGAAGGTGACCTGATGTACATGCCATCCACTTATCCTGGTGTGTCAATTGACAAAGCACGCGAGATTTTGCAACAGACTGATAAACTGATTCGTACAGTACCGGAAGTAAAGACTGTGTTTGGAAAAATTGGCCGTGCAGACA
>QIGP01000080.1 GCA_003228965.1 Gammaproteobacteria bacterium | reverse complement strand
GGCGCAACTGACCGTAGTAGGCCGGTGCCATCAACGGTATCGGTAGAGGCACTTGATGCGGAGCGCAGGCCGGTGCCATCGACGGTTTCGGTACCTGGAATGGATACAGATCGCAGGCCAGTGCCATCTACTGTGCGTGTGCCTGATGAGTTCAGGTTCACGAGGCCAAGCGGCGTACCAAGTGCATTTTCTTGCACAAATTGAGTTGATGCATCATGCGTTATGTCGTTGTGATGATCGGCAAGCGTAGATACAATTGAGATCGCTGCGGTCAAAGCCAGTGCGGTAGCTGCCAGTAAACGTGTAATACGGAGGTTCATCGAATTCCCCTCAGGAGAGCTAACGTGTAGTATAAAAAGAGAATTTACCATAAGAGACAGTCCTAGGTAGAATTATTAGAATCGGGTAATTCACCTTGGTAATGCCTTGAGTACTATAGACAATCTGTCGAGAGCACCCCGATGAGCGATCAGAACGAATCTACCACCGGCATCCGGACATTATTTTCTGAGCTAAGGCGTCGTCGCGTCCTTCGTACCACAGCCATTTACGTCGCTGCTGCATGGGTGCTGTTGCAGGTAGTCGACGTTGTACTTCCTGTTTTCGACATCGACGACCAGTACCAGCGTTATTTCACTCTGGCCTTGTTTGCGGGCTTACCAGCCACTATTATTCTGTCGTGGCTGTTTGATATTGATTTTGGAAAAATAACGCGCACCGAAACCGTGCAAAACGGCGCCGTTGCAATCATTTCCACCGAGCCCGATGTCGATCTAAAAGAGCGCATGAAAGAATTCCCGGTTCGCTCTGTTGCCGTGATGCCGTTTGCAAACGTGGGCGGCAATGCCGAAAACGAATTTTTTAGCGACGGTATTGCCGAGGAACTAATTAATCTACTGAGTAAATCGCAAGACCTGAACGTCGCGGCGCGTACGTCTTCTTTTTCGTTCAAGCAAGCTGATGCGACCGTACAGCAAATAGCGCTTCGTCTCGGCGTGCGACATATTCTCGAAGGGAGCGTTCGTCGCGAGCAGAGCCGCGTGCGCATATCGGCACAGCTTATTGATGCATTGACTGGTTTTCAGGGGTGGGCGAGTAGTTACGACAGAGAGCTTACCGATATTTTCGCGGTTCAGGATGAGATTTCATCTTCTATTGTGTGCGCGTTGAGCGCTGCCATTGATCAAACCATAGGTGGTACTCAGTCGTTACGCCCGGAAGTTCCAACTAGCGACATTGAGGCCTACCAACTGTACCTGCGAGGCATGTACCTTTGGCAGCGGCGTGGCACTCAGGCCATCACAGCTGCGATTAAAGCGTTGGAACAAGCAATCGAGATTGATCCGAACTTTGTCGATGCAATTTCGTTATTGGCCGTGGCAACAGCGATTTTGCATGAGTATAGCGGAACCGATCGAGAGCTCGATTTTAAACGCGCCGACGCACATGCCACCCGTGCTCTCGCCCTGGCCCCAACCACGTGTATGGCACATGCGGTAAAAGGGTACATCGCCGTGAGACGCTGGCAGTGGAACGAATCCGAGGCGTATTTTAAATACGCTTTAAGTCACGATTCCAACGAGCCTCTCGTGCACCAGTGGTATTCCAACTTTTTGAACGATGTGGGTCTGCACGAACTTGCTCTGGCTCATGCCCTCAAGGCCTATCAGGCTGATCGCCTTTCTCCACAGGCAAACAACATTCTGGCGCTGAATTTTTTATTACTTGGTGACAACGAGTCGGCGATTAAGCATGTTTCGGCGGCTCGCGAATTCGGGCTAGGCGGCGCCGTGCCCGACTGGGTGGAGTACTTCGTGCGTTTGCGGGAGAGCAACTTTACGGCGGCCGTTGCGGTGATGACGAATTCGCTACGGCAACGTAACGCGAGCGACGGCTGGGTACAGCCAACTGTAGACGCGATTGCCGACCGGTCGAAAATTGAAGCAGCACTTTGCGAGTTGTCGCGCGCTCGCGAAAACACAGAGCTTGGAACATCGCTTGCATTCATGCAGTACGTGCTATTAGGCGCGGGCGACCAAGCGTTCGCGGTCGCCAACACTCAGCTTGGCGATCATTCACTGATCCATTTGTGGTTGTTTTTGAGTGAAGCTAGCCCACTTCGCGAAGACCCGCGTTTTAGCGCGCTTATGGGAAAAATGTTGATAACCGAGTACTGGGAACAGCACGGTTATCCCAAGGTAATGGCAAGTTTGACTTCCTAGTCCCTGTCTCGAGTGCTCTCCATGAGAACTCGCCCGGTGCGGGTTTTTCTTTGTCCGCTGTATCTGTTCGTTCACCCTGTCTGTTTACTTTGGCCGGACACGTAAAACTGTCCGTTTCGGACGGTATTAGTGTTCACGCGCTCTTATTCACTCGTTCGTAAAACCTCTAAGTTATTAATAACTATAAAAAAGACAAGGCTGGCACGACCATTGCCATGTCCTTCACTGCCGTGGCAACAGACTAATGGAGTGCGAATATCGACTGGCCCGGGTCGCGATAGTTAACACAGTGCCGAATGCGCTACATCGCGAACCCGGACCATGTCAGCACAGGCTGTCTCATTCAGGTAATTGTTCCAATAAGAAGCGTTTGACGTTTTTTCCTATGACAGATTGTATTTCACTTTCGCTAAAGCTTTGATCGAGCATGGTTTGAGTAAGAACTGAAAGTTTAATTATCGACTTCGTAAATAGTTTGGCGAGGTTGTGCGAACACGCGTCTGAGCATAGGTTCGAAAAATTCAAGGGGGTGCGTTTCGGCCTTTTCATCAAAAGCCGGGCAATCGTACTTGGCGCAGAACTCCTCGGTTTGATCGAAGTGAGGGTCGCCGCGAAATTGCTCACGCATGTTTCTGTCCATGCCCAGGTGGTGAAAAAAATTGTACCCCTGGAATATGCCGTGGTGTTCTACCATCCAAAAATTGTCTTCGCAGACAAAGGGCTTAAGGATAGCCGCCGCGATATCGGGATGATTGTACGTGCCCAAGGTGTCGCCAATGTCGTGTAAGAGCGCACATACCACGTACTCTTCGTCGCGACCGTCTTCGTGCGCAAGCGTTGCGGTTTGCAACGAGTGGGTACGCCTGTCAACCGGAAACCCGCCGAAGTCTCCATCCAGCAGGTTTAGATGCCGCATGATTCGGTCGGGGAGCAAGCCTGCAAATTCGGTGAACTGGGTGGCGATGATGCTCCAGTCTTCTTGAGTGCTGGTGGCCAGGTCTGTAAAGTCGGCTCGGGGTTTCAAGGGCTCGTTAGTACTCATGCTCCACTCCTGATGCGTAAATGTTCACCGTGAAAGCGAGTCTATCGTATGTCATCCATTTGCTGAAGTGCCTCATCATCACACATGGGGTCGAATTTCTGGTCTGGTTCTATATTGGTGCCAATCGATCGAAGGTACACTGACGTCAAATAACCGAATTATTTCAAATCGTTAACTCGGTCACAGAACGCTTGGGCCCACCACTGTTAGTTTGACAATATTGAGTCATCTCAGACCTTATTGTTCTTTGATGGCAGCAGCATCGCCAGTCAAATTGTAGGGAGAAACCACGATGACCGAGCACGATTCGGCCCCCACTGCTGGGGAATTGGACAGCGTTACCCAGTCGCAAAAAGCGGTTGTAGGGTATGAAGTCAACGATCTTCGCGAAGAGGGAGCCTCTGCGCTCTCTGACTGGATGACCAAGCTGTTACTGAATAAAGAATTTCAATTGGTACCTGCAACCAACCTGCAGGCTATTTTCGCCAAGCTCGAACCCATGACCTTTAGGTCGGGACAGTCGGTTATCACGCAAGGAGAGATTGGCAAGTATTTTTTTGTGATTACTTCGGGACGCTGTGAGGTAACCCGGGAACTACCGATGGACCGGGGCAATGTAAAGCTCGCAGAGCTTACAGTGGGCGACACCTTTGGCGAAGAAGCGCTCATTACCGACGCCACTCGTCAGGCAACGGTTACCATGCTGGTAGACGGAGCGGTGATGCGTTTAAACAAGGCCGATTTCAAAAAGTTATTGTCGGAGCCGATTGTTTCGATGATCGATGGGCGTGCTGCACAGGACGTAGTCGACGATGGCGGTAAGTGGCTCAATGTCGATTTCGCCGAAAAGAACGAACAACCCGACCCGCCGAATATTGTACGGATACCGACATACCTGCTGCGGCTTAAGCTTGACCAGTTGGATAGCACTTTGTCTTACGTTGTAGTTAGCCGCAAACATTCCCACGCGTGCGCAGCGGCGCACATACTGCAGCAGTCCGGTTTTGACGTGTACGTACGTAATGAGGCCGACAGCGAAGCTGACGATCTTGTTTCAAGCGTCGCATAGCGCTTGTGAAAGTCAGTAAATTCGCTTTAGGCGTTTTCACTTCTATTTTTTGACGACCTCTCTATGAGGTCGAACTAATATAGAATCGCTCCAGTCCCTGAAAGGGTGGAGCACGCTAAATTCAACCTCAAAGTTCGAACAAGACTATTTGTTTGGGCATAATAAAATTTTGAAAACGCTGTAGTGCAAAAAGAATAGAGTTCTATGGCCGCCTCCCGGCAGAGCTTGTAGAAAAAGTCATCAGCGCCATTAACGCCTGCAAGACAAACGGCTCCGCGGAGCCGTCCTGCGCCAAAACCCGACGCGCCGACGCCCTGGTCTGACTCGCCGATACCGGCTGCGAAGGCTATGAAATAACCCTGCACGTCCCAGCGGGGACGTCCCAGTCAGCCAACACGTTTGAGT
>QIGP01000198.1 GCA_003228965.1 Gammaproteobacteria bacterium | reverse complement strand
ACAGTCAAAGACCGATTAAGTTAGCAGGTAATTCGCAGTTTTGAATTCTGTAACGACATAATGTCACGAAAAGGGGCAGGGTGGGCCCGACGGACAGTGCCAATTCACAGAGCGATGTTAAGTTACTTGTTATATCATAGGCTTACGCCATGGGTTCATTTAGAATTCACGGCTTCATGTTTAACATCCTGGTAGTACTGGCCCACCATAAAAATTGATGCGGGACAGGATTTTAAACAAAACAATTACCGCTTCAAAAAGTCTGAAGCCAACAGGCGTGCATGCATGAAAAATGTGCAGGATATCTACCCGGTGTCACCGATGCAGGAGTTCATGCTTCTGCACGGATTGAGCAATGCAAAAAGCGATACGCTGTTTAATCAATTTGTATTTAGCGTAACCGCTGCACTCGATCCTAACGCGTTTGAGCAAGCCTGGAGTCTGGTTGTTTCGTCACACTCAGCACTGCGTACGGCGTTTATTTGGCAGGGAGTCGATACACCTCAGCAGGTTGTACGTCAAAGCGTAAAATTGAAGTGTGAATCGCTCGACTACCGGCAGCATGGCGAAGAACTAAGAGAGACCGCGTTTGCACGTGTTCTTCACGACGATCGTGAAGTAGGTTTCGACTTTCGTCGGGCGCCGCTCATGCGTTTTATTCTGGTCCGGTTTGGACAGCAAGACTGGCGTGTGGTTTGGAGTAGCCATCACCTTATTCTCGATCGTTGGTGCATTGACGGTCTGATTGCCGAGTTTCAGCAACACTATCGTGCCGCTCTATCGGGAACACCCGGTGCGGTCACCAGGGCTCCATCTTACCGAGATTATATTGCGTGGATTCAACAGCAAGATCGAAAAGCCGCTTTTGCGTACTGGAGAGGTTATTTAGCCGGATTCAGTCAACCAAGCACCACGGACGAGCTGGTCGCTTCTGATCATTTACGCGATACTGAACGCAGTAGTTATGCACAATGTTCTTTAGGACGCGAGCTTACACAGCGTGCGCGCTTGTTTAGCAGAAACATTGGAGTCACTCTCGGCTGTGTTGTTCAAGCGGCATTAGCTTTGGCAGTCAACCGTGTGCTCAAGCGGGCCGATGTCGTTTTCGGTGTCACGGTCGCCGGGCGACCCGCGGCCGTAGCGCACGTTGAGGACATTGTTGGTTCGTTTATTAATACCATTCCCGTGCGCGTAAAACTGGCCTCGAGTATTTCCGTAGGAGACTTGTTGCGGCAACTTGGTGGCGCCCGGTTTGCAAGTGCGGAATACGACTACTTGTCGCCAGCTCAGCTACGAACGTGTGCAGCGGTTGGTTCAGACCGTCCGCTGTTCGACGTGCTTGTGGTTTGGCTGGTTCAAACAAAACTGGAAGATAGTGAGGTCGACGAAAACGAAGCGTTACCTCTGGTGGCTGCTTCGGAGCAGTATGCTACCGCTTACCCGCTGACGTTGAGCGTAATCGAAAAGACCGATGAGTTAGTGTTTCGCGCCGATGCATCGCGTGGGCAAACATTGCCGCTGAAATCGTTGCTTGAAATTGTCAGCGACACCTTGTTGCAGATCCTTGATGGGTCTGCCGAAGACTCGTTGCAACAGTTCCAGGGTGTAACACTTTTGAACGAAGAGGAGCAGCTCTCATCGCGGCCCGATGTGACTGCAGAAATAGACATTTTTGAATTATCGAGGCCAGGTGTGGCCAAAGTTCGCGGTCGTGAAGATGCCCAAATTGATGTTGTTGAAGAGTTATTGCGCAGCGAGTGGAAGCAAGTGCTGGGCTCCGACCGTTCGATTGAAATTGATGACGACTTCTTCGAACTGGGTGGCGACTCGCTCAAAGCAGCTGCGCTGCACGCAAGAATCGAGTTGGCTACGCGCAAGGCAATGCCGTTGCTGGCGCTGTTTGAACATTCGACGCTGCAGGGTATGACTCGAACACTTGTCGACGAAGAATGGCCCCTTCGGGCAGGTATTGCCATGCCTTTGAGAGTGAACGGTTCGCGTCCCACATTGTTTTGCGTGGCGTCACCCGAAGTAAACACCATTGGCTACGCCATGTTGACCAGGCACCTGTCAGAAAAATATAACACTGTGTTGTTGCAAGCTCCTCCCGAAAGTGAGGACTTGCTACAGTTTCACCCCGACGACCTCTCAAGCGTGGCTTCCAATTACGTTAAGGCCCTGAAAGAAATTCAACCCGACGGGCCCTATTCGCTGTTGAGTATGTGTGCGGGCTCCCATATCGCACTGAATATGGTTCGGCAACTTGAGACCGACGGTAGTGAGATAGGTTTTATGGGAGTGATCAATACCTGGAGTTTGTATTCAATTTCCTGGCGTTTTTATCTGAATCGCTTATTCAATGTATCGAACTACTACGCACAGAGGTTGAACCGGTTAATCCTCGGCCGTTTACGATCGGTAGTGCCAAACGAAACGGCGGTTGCCGCCGCAGGCTCTACAGCAGTGGAGCCTGCCGCACCAAAACGGTTGCGTGTGCTACCAGCTGATGCCGCTGTGGGGTTGAGCAATCCGTGGATCAGGCAGGTCGGATTGGCTCACCGAATGCCGGCCGGCCAGAAAGCCAACGTGACCGTGTCTGTTTTTCGCTTGGCTGACCAACCATTTTGGCGCACGGGTGAGCGTGCGTTGGGATGGCATAGGCTTGCTGGAAAAGCTCATGCCATCAACATACCAGGCTCCGACCACGATTCTATTTTGCGTGAGCCGCAAGTTACCCAAGTGGCACAGGCTATCGAAGAAGAGCTTGAACGAGTGGCGTCGGTCATAGCGGGGCAATTGCCATGATGATGTTGGGCGATGCAGGTCACCTAAGTGGTTTATCTTCAAAACGTTTAATAAACACAAGAGTTAGTGGAGTCGTTCATGCTTAGAAACACGTTTTTAGCAGTCTTCGTTGTAGTGATCTTTATTGGGACAAGCGTTGAGTCGTTTGCTCATGAGCTGGATCAGAGCTACGTATTTCTGAATATTGAGGACAGTCGGGTGTCTGGCCACGTCGATATGGCCGTGGCAGACCTCAATAAGGCGATTGGGCTCGGCTTGCCAACGGAGCGCCCACTTACCATGAGTGACGTAGCGCCTCATCGTGACGCGATTGAAAACTACATGAAACAACACGTCAGCCTGGCCGTAGACGGAGGGGCTCCGGGTCTTCCGATAACCGAACTTACCTTGTCCGATTTGCCAATTGCCCAGTACGTCCAGTACTACTTTTCGTTCGAGGGCCTGGCACAGGAGCCTTCCATCATCGATTTCGACTTCTCGATTCTCTTTGAGAAATATCCCGACCACCGCGGTATGGCGGTTATTGAAACCAACTGGAAGACCGGTACGTTTAACAACGAGGCGATCGTCTCACTTATTTTTGAACCGGGTCGCGAACGGCAAACCCTGGAATTGGAGAAAGCCAGCGTCTGGACCGGCTTTATGGCCCAGATTCGTAGCGGCACCCACCACATCTGGATTGGTATTGACCACATTCTGTTCCTGCTGGCGCTGCTTCTTCCAGCAGTACTAGTGCGCTCGTCCGGCAAGTGGGAAGCGGCAGCGAGCTTCAAAGAAGCATTCATCCATGTCGTTAAAATTGTGACAGTATTTACTATCGCGCACACCATTACGCTTAGTCTCGCCGCGCTCAATGCGGTTTCGTTATCTTCCCGTTTAATCGAAAGCATCATCGCAATATCAATTGCTGTGGCGGCCTTCGATATTCTGAAGCCGATTTTCAAGCGTCGTATATGGCTAGTCGTTTTCGTGTTCGGCCTGTTCCACGGTTTTGGTTTTGCGAGCGTGCTAGGTGCAATAGGCATTCCGTCGAGTTACATGGTGCATTCCCTTTTAGGATTCAATATCGGCGTCGAGATTGGGCAACTGGCCATTGTAGGCGTGCTGTTTCCGGTGCTGTTCCTGCTGGCACGGTTTCGCGCGTACGCCAAAGTGCTGATGCCGATTGGCGCTGTCCTGCTCATCGTGGTGGCGCTCTACTGGTTTATTGAGCGTGCATTCGAGTACGACCTGCCGGCAGGCGCAATTGGCAATGCAATTCTGGCCTGGTTTTCTTAAAGTCTATGTTTCTTTTTGTCAAAACTCCCGGAGCAAGTCATGGACTTTAGCTGGACAAAAGAGCAGCTGGCGTTCAAGCAGGGCATCATCGAATTTGCGAGCTCGCAACTTGACGCCGACGAAATTAAACGTGATCGTGAAAGTGCGTTCTCCAAGCCCAATTGGAAGCGGTGCGCTGACTTTGGTTTTCTTGGTCTGTCTTTACCGAAGCGTTATTCAGGGCGGGAAGATGTAGATTTCATGACCGCGATATTTGGCATGGAGGGGCTTGGTTACGGCTGTAAAGACAACGGGCTTACGTTTGCTTTAAACGCACAAATGTGGACCGTGCAACTACCTGTATTGCATTTTGCAAGCGACGAAATTAAAGAGCAGTATCTGCCGGCCATGAGTCGCGGAGATTTGATCGGCGCACACGTCATATCCGAGGCCGAGTCGGGTTCCGATGTGTTTAGTATGAAGACAACGGCCACGCGTTGTGACGGCGGTTACCGACTAAATGGCGAGAAGAAGTACATTTCACTTGGTCCGATAGCGGACGTTGCGTTGGTATTCGCACTCACCGATCCCGAAGCCGGCAAATGGGGTGTTAGTGCCTTTCTCGTAGACGTAGACAGCAAAGGCATTCACGTTAGCGCCAATCGTGAAAAAATGGGACTGCGTACCGTTCCGTTTGGCGACT
>QIGP01000065.1 GCA_003228965.1 Gammaproteobacteria bacterium | reverse complement strand
AATATTGGACATATTTAACGAATTTAATCGGAAAACCTGGCCAAAATGACTTTTCCGCAGCAGATTCATCCTAAGTCCGACAGGCTCCTAGTCAGATTGGCTGGTGACAGTAGTCTCCGGCTGTCCCTGATTGCACCAGTGCTGCTTTTCGTTAAACATCGGGAACTAATAGCTACAGGTTGTGTAAGGCGTAGCACGCACCTTCCGCTTGGCAGGATAAGTTCTCTTTACGTACTGCACGCCAGGCTGTTCGCACCTTTCAAATTCTACATCTCCAGGTGGCCGAACTTTTCGGGCTACTAATTACCTTCAATTGGAATGCGTATGTTTATTAAACTGAATACGGCGCTGGTACAACTGTGCGCTCTACTTTTTCTGGTAACAACTGCAGGCACAGCTTCGGGGCAAAGCCTGGAAGAAGTTTTTGTCACCGCCCAAAAACGTACGCAGTCGCTTGAAGATGTACCCATTTCGATAATCGTGACATCAGGCGAACAAATTGCACGATCAGGCATCGGCAATATTGACGAGCTGCAAAATCGAATCCCCAATTTTCAGATGTCATTAGCCGCTGTTTCTACGGAAGTGTACATTCGCGGTGTGGGTAGTGGTGCAAACGACGGCTTCGAGCAGTCGGTAGGCGTTTTCGTTGACGGCGTTTTTGGCGGGCGCGGGCGGCAGTTTCGCGCCCCGTTTCTCGACCTTGAGCGGTTTGAGGTGCTGCGCGGACCGCAAGGTGTACTGCTTGGCAAGAACACCATTGCCGGTGCGGTAAATATCACGACAGCCAAACCTACCAGCGATTTCACCGGGTCCTTCAAGGCGTCGTACAACGACCGCCTGGAAGAAGGCTCCGCGACTCTTGTGCTCTCTGGTCCGTTAGGTGAAACGACTCGCGCTCGTGTGGCCATAACCGGGCTTAAGAGCGACGGCTATTTGTTTAACACCGTCGACAAAACGGCTGAACAACAGCGAGAAGAATTTGTGGTACGTGGTACCGTCGAACAGGATTTGAGCGATACCGTTACGGCTCGGTTTAAATATGAAGTCGGTTCGTTCGATACTGATGGTAGCCGTTTCGTGATTAACGACGTAGGCGTGTTTGAAGACGTGTTTACTTCGTTCGACGAAGATTTTTCTCAAGCTAACTACCGGTCTTCAAAAGGCGGGATTGGCGGTGAAGGCGAGTTTGACCAGACGAATACGACCAATTCTGTATTGAATATAGACTGGGAGTGGGACAATCATACGTTCACATCGGTTACAGGTTATTCGAATTTTAAATTTCGCAGGTTACTCGATTCGGATTTCTCAGCTATTCCACTGATTGTCACTGAGACACTCCCTGAGCGTTTCGAGCAACTGTCACAAGAGTTTCGCCTGGCGTCGGACCCTGGCGGTCGCTTTGAGTATATTGTCGGGCTCTACTGGCAAACCAATCGTTACGATACGCTTAGGGAAACCAGTATCGATGGAGATACGCTAGCCGAGCTTTTGCTTGGTCCGTTAAATAATGCGCTCGGAGCGGCAGCCCGTACGACCAAAGGAAAAACCTTTCAAAAGTTTGATCAGGAGGCCGACAGCGTTGCGGCATTTGCGGAGCTTTTGTGGAACGTCAACGATCGTCTTAGACTGAAGGGTGGGCTACGCTATTCTCAGGAAGACAAAAAGGCGGCACAGTTTATTCGTTTGAATACTCGCGACGGACAGCTCAACACTGACCCGGTCAGTATTGCGCTTACCGAGCTGTTTTTTGGCTTTACCAACCATTCGTTTACCGGTGACCGTTCGGAAAGCGATGTGTCTCCCTCAGTTAATGTGCAGTTCGATTTTACTGATGAAGTGATGCTTTACGGCACTTGGGCTCGCGGCTTTAAAGCGGGTGGGTTCAACGCCCAGGAGCGCGGTGACGACATTGCTCTGTTTGAGTTTGAAGAAGAAACGGCCAGTACGTTCGAGCTTGGGCTCAAAGGGCGTTTCTTTGATGGCGCGGCAAGGCTTAACGTCAGCGCCTTTCAATCAACCTACGACGATTTGCAAGTGAGTTCGTTTAACGGTGTAACGTTTGTGGTCGGCAACGCGGCGCAGTCCGAATCTACGGGAGTCGAGCTTGACGGCGCCTGGGCGCTTAGCGAAAACATTGAAATTGGCGGCGCATTTGCCACGCTTGATTCAAACTACAAGTCGTTTCCCAACGGTCCGTGTTTTGCAGGTGACGACCGCCCGGAATGTAGTGACGCGTCTTCGGTTGGTGCGCGCGATTTGAGTGGTGAAAGCACTTCTTACGATCCGGAATTTTCAGGGAACCTTTATTTACGTGGTTCGATGGACTTGGAGAATGAATTTCAACTGACGTTCGATGTCGATTGGGCGTTTACCGATGGGTATTTTTACAGCGCCGACCTGGACCCTTCCGATTTTCAGGAAGCCTTTGGGCTGGTCGATATTCGCGTGGGAATTGGACCGGTGGACAGGAGTTGGGAATTGGCTCTATTGGGTCAAAACCTGACTGAAGAAATCACCAACGGCGGGTATGGTTCGGATATCCCTTTGCTCACCGGAGCACATTTTAGTACGTCCATTCCACCTCGGCGTTTTACGCTTCAATATACGCATCGATTTGGTGCCAATTGATCGTCGAGGGACCAGGCGGTTGTTTTAAACCATCCGGTTCGAAGAACTTGTTGAGCGGCACAGAGTGTTGCTTTTGGGACGTTCCACCGAGCTTGAAATGTTAAAGACAATTAAATGGCGGAAAGAGACAGTTTTTCATGTGTTATGTGAAGTCGACGGGTGAGTTTGACCCTCGTGTGGGCTATAGTCATTACACGTTTGCCAGGGGAAACTCTGAAAAACGAAAACAACGTTGTTTTAATTAGAAATACATCGGGGAATTTAATGTTTAAAAAAACTTTTACTTCGCTGGCTTTGGCCCTCATTGCGACTGTATCGCTGAGCGCTAACGCAGCTACTCTTACCTACTCAGGTGAAGTCACTGGTGCGACAGGCGCATTTGTAGCTTTGACACCACTTGGCACTCCAGTTGGCGGTCCTATCAGTGTCGATGACGCTGCACTGGCAGCTGGCTCAATCGGTATTGCAGACATTCTGTCTATCGACGTTAACGTTGGTGGCTTTTGTTTCGCAACTGGCACAGGTGACTGCGGTGGCATGGGTACTCTTGTACCAATCACTTCAATTGACACGGCCATGATCACAGGTACCAGCGGTACGCTGGGCGGTAGCTTCTCAGTTACTGCGTTCTCACCAACATTCATGGTGTCGATTCCAATCGTGTTCGACCTGGATGCCGGTACTTTCTCAGCTGACGGTGGCGCTCTTGGTACCGTAAGCGGTATTGGTTCACTTGAAGCAGCACCAGTGCCAGTTCCTGCAGCCGTTTGGTTGTTCGGATCAGCACTGCTTGGCATGATGGGTATCCGTCGCCGCGCGTAAGCTCGATCAGGTTTGTAAAAACTGGAAAAGCCCTGCCTCTGGCAGGGCTTTTTTCATATGTGGCGATTGGCAGGGTTGCGAAGGGCTGCCTGAATTAATCAATTTCTTGAGCCGATTGTTATTTCGAATTTCATGGTACAGTGCGCGCAGAGTCAGCCAGGCAGTCGCGGCGACATTGCGTCGTCGAGGAAAGTCCGGGCTCCATAGGGCACAGTGCCAGGTAACGCCTGGGAGGCGCGAGCCTACGGAAAGTGCCACAGAAAATATACCGCCTAAGCACGTAGTGCCGGTAAGGTTGAAATGGTGTCGGTAAGAGCGCACCGCGTTGATGGCAACATCGATGGCAGGGTAAACCCCACTTGGAGCAAGACCAAATAGGAAAGCAACGGCTTCGGCCGTGTCCGTGGCCCACGGAGCTTTCGGGTAGGTTGCTTGAGCGCCGTGGCGACGCGGCGCCCAGATGAATGACTGTCCACGACAGAACCCGGCTTATCGGCTGACTCTTTTCCCTCTGCTTTAATAGCGATACTTTCCGATTCATGAACCCATGGGCCGGTATGCGCAAGTTGTTGCTGTGAGCAGTCCGTATGCGTTTACCGGCGCTGTGTAGCAGTGCTAAAGCTTTCCGGTCTCGTGCGGTTATTTCACTCGTGGGTAACTCAACTACGTCCTTCATGTTGAGAAGTTCTCGATCAGATGCAGTGGATGTTAATCGAGTCGGTGCGCAGCGAGCATTGTCGCAGCGAGCTCTGTTGTCGGCGTTAACGCACCAAAGAGACAGCGACCAGCAGTCGTTTGATGACATGGCGGCAATCATCGATGAGTTCAACATGAATCAGCGCGCGCTTTTAACCGCAGAGCCTGGTGGAAACTAAGGAGGGGTCCTAGAGTTTTTCCCTCGTAAACGGACAATTCTGGTGTAAGTTACTGAATTATGGTTCGCAAAATCCAGTAAATTGGTTTTCTAAGGAAAAAGTAACCCCCTTCTGAAACCTAAGCTGGGTAAGGGATCTAGCCGATTGTGTCCGTTTACGAGGGAAAAACTCTAGACATTATGTAGTGACCTACCCGTCCTCAACGCCGTGGATTAAGCTAAGGACGGAACATCTTTGGCTCAGAGCCATCATTGAGGAGGGTAAGTCATGAACCAGTTTATCAAGTATGTCGGACTGGATACACACAAGGATACGATAGCCGTCGCCATTGCCGATGTTGCAGGCGGTAAACCGCGCTATTACGGTGAAATTGCCAACACGCCCGCGGCGCTTACAAAACTGATGAAGAACGTCAGTCCAAACGGGGAGGTGGTTTCCTATTGCTATGAAGCCGGGCCATGCGGCTACGGTAT
>QIGP01000378.1 GCA_003228965.1 Gammaproteobacteria bacterium | reverse complement strand
CAAAAAGCCTCAAGCGTGGCAAGCGTAGTGCGCAAACTTGAAGAACACGGCGCCATGGCTCACACCATTGTTGTGGCCGCTAACGCCGCCGAGTCTCCAGCGCTGCAGTACATTGCACCTTACGCTGGTTGTTCAATGGGTGAGTTCTTCCGCGACCGCGGCGAAGACGCCTTGATCGTGTACGATGATTTGTCAAAACAAGCCGTGGCTTATCGTCAGGTATCGTTGTTGCTGCGTCGTCCACCAGGTCGTGAAGCGTACCCAGGGGACGTGTTCTACCTCCATTCTCGTTTGCTTGAACGTGCGGCTCGAATTAACGCCGACTACGTTGAAAAACTCACCGACGGTAAAGTGAAAGGCAAAACCGGTTCTCTGACCGCTCTGCCAATTATTGAAACGCAGGCTGGTGACGTATCTGCTTTCGTACCAACTAATGTGATTTCGATTACCGATGGTCAGATCTTCCTTGAGACCGATCTGTTCAACGCCGGTATTCGACCCGCTATTAACGCCGGTCTTTCAGTGTCTCGTGTGGGTGGTGCAGCCCAAACTAAAATCATTAAGAAGCTCGGTGGTGGTGTGCGTTTGGCACTGGCCCAGTATCGTGAACTTGCGGCGTTCGCGCAGTTCGCTTCCGACCTCGACGAAGCAACTCGTAAGCAGCTGGAACGTGGTAAGCGTGTAACCGAGCTGATGAAGCAAGCTCAATACTCACCCATGTCTGTCGGTGAAATGGCACTGTCGCTGTACGCCGTAGAGAACGGTCACCTCGACGAAGTTGACGAAAACAAAATCGTGGACTTTGAAACGGCCTTGTTGTCGTTTGCCAACACCAAGTACGCGAGCGTTATCGACGGAATTTCCGAGTCAGGTAACTTTGGCGACGACGAAAAAGCCAATTTGACGAAGATTGTCGAAGACTTCGCGAAGTCCGGTTCCTACTAAGTCTTCTTAAGACGAGGCACAGAGCACTATGTCAGGCGGAAAAGAGATACGCACAAAGATCAAGAGTATTAAAAACACTCAAAAGATCACCAAAGCCATGGAAATGGTGGCGGCCAGTAAAATGCGTAAAGCACAAGAACGTATGGCCATGTCACGACCTTACGCACAAAAAATCAGTGCGGTTATTGGTCACTTGAACAAGGCGAACCCGGACTACCGTCACCCGTATCTGACCGAGCGCGAAGAAGTCAAGCGCGTTGGGTACATTGTGGTGACGACCGACCGTGGCTTGTGTGGCGGTTTGAACGTTAACCTGCTGAAAGCACTCTTGGCCGATATGGCCAAGTGGAACGCTAAAGGGGTTGAGGCCAACTTGTGTTTAATTGGTGCGAAGGGTTCTTCATTCTTCCAGCGCTTCGGCGGTAGCGTCGTGGGCCAGGTTACACATCTTGGCGATAAGCCACTGATTGCCGATCTGATTGGTGCTGTAAAAATCATGCTTGACGATTATTCGACAGGCACCATTGACCGCTTGTTCCTGGCGAACAACGTGTTTGTGAACACCATGAGTCAGGCGCCAACCATTTCAACGCTGTTGCCAGCCGAGACTTCGGATGCGACCGATTTGCAAGATAACTGGGACTACATTTACGAGCCCGACGCGGCCGAGCTACTCGACGGACTCCTGCATCGTTACATTGAATCGCAAGTCTACCGCGCGGCGCTTGAAAACGTGGCCAGTGAAATGTCAGCTCGAATGGTGGCAATGAAAAGCGCGTCAGAAAATGCAGGCGACATCATCGACAACCTGCAGCTTGTGTACAACAAAGCGCGGCAGGCAGCGATTACGCAAGAGCTGTCAGAAATTGTGGGTGGTGCTGCGGCCGTTTAGGGACAGCGTCACTTTGGATAAGTTTTTTATATATCTTTTTAGAAACGTCGCACATCACACGGTGTGCAAGCTGAGGAAAACATCATGAGCGTTGGTAAAACCGTTCAAATCATCGGGGCAGTTGTTGACGTGGAATTTCCACGAGACGCCATTCCAAAAGTGTACGACGCACTCAAACTCGAAGAGACCAATCTGACGCTGGAAGTTCAGCAGCAGTTGGGTGACGGCATTGTTCGTACCATTGCAATGGGCTCCAGTGAGGGTCTCAAGCGCGGCATGAGTGTGGTCAATACAGGTGACCCGATTCTTGTACCTGTGGGACTCAAGACTCTGGGTCGCATCATGGACGTACTTGGCGAGCCAATTGACGAGAAAGGTCCTATCGGCGAAGAGATTCGTATGCCAATTCACCGTACCGCTCCTGGTTACGAAGATCAGGCCGCTACCAACGAACTGCTTGAAACAGGTATTAAAGTGATTGACTTGCTTTGTCCGTTTGCCAAAGGCGGTAAGGTCGGTTTGTTCGGTGGTGCAGGTGTTGGTAAAACCGTGAACATGATGGAACTCATTCGAAACATCGCTACCGAGCACAGTGGCTACTCTGTGTTTGCAGGTGTGGGTGAGCGTACTCGTGAGGGTAACGACTTCTACCACGAGATGACCGACTCTAACGTTATCGACAAAGTGTCGCTGGTGTACGGTCAGATGAACGAGCCTCCAGGTAACCGTCTGCGTGTTGCGCTAACCGGTCTTACCATGGCTGAGAGCTTCCGCGACGACGGTCGTGACGTGCTGTTGTTTATCGATAACATTTACCGTTACACACTGGCCGGAACCGAGGTGTCTGCACTTCTGGGTCGTATGCCTTCTGCGGTGGGTTACCAGCCTACACTTGCTGAAGAAATGGGTGTGCTTCAAGAGCGCATCACGTCAACCAAAGCCGGATCGATCACTTCGATTCAGGCCGTTTACGTGCCTGCCGATGATTTGACTGACCCTTCTCCTGCAACGACCTTTGCTCACCTTGACGCCACAGTTGTGTTGTCACGAGCCATCTCTGAGCTTGGTATTTATCCTGCGGTGGACCCACTTGACTCTACCTCACGTCAGCTCGATCCACTGGTTGTGGGTCAAGAGCACTACGACACAGCACGTGCTGTGCAGGGTATTTTGCAGCGTTATAAAGAACTGCAGGACATCATTGCAATTTTGGGTATGGATGAGCTGTCAGAAGAAGACAAACTCACCGTTTCCCGTGCACGTAAAATTCAACGCTTCTTCTCACAGCCTTTCTTTGTTGCGGAAGTGTTTACCGGAACACCTGGACAGTATGTTTCTTTGAAAGACACCATTCGTGCTTTCCAGGACATCGCAAGCGGTCAGTACGATCACCTGCCGGAGCAGGCGTTCTACATGGTCGGTACCATCGACCAGGCTGTAGAAAAAGCGAAAACCCTTACTTAAACGGGTTTAGCTTGAACTTATGGTTCGACGCCCAGGCTGCGGACGCATTTTAACTGAAACGAACGAGCAGATAAGCATGGCAAGTACCATACACGTTGATATCGTTAGCGCCGAAGGTGCTCTTTTTGATGGCGACGCAGTCCGGGTTATTGTGCCCGGGATAATGGGTGAGCTTGGCATCGCGCCGCGCCACGCACCGCTCATCACCGGTTTGCAATCCGGCGAAGTTCGTTTGCAGGACGAAGAAGGCAAAGAAGAGTTCTTCTTCGTTTCAGGCGGCATTCTTGAAATTCAGCCGTTCAACGTAACCATTCTTGCCGATACGGCGCTTCGTGCCGACGACATCGACGAAGCCGCAGCACAGGCCACCGAGCTTGCCGCTAGAGAAGCGCTTTCCGGCGCTGACAATCGAACCGACTTTACGCGAGCACAGGGAGATCTTGCCGAAGCTGCAGCACGTTTGAAAGTGTTGCGGAGTTTGCGTAAAGCCAGAGGCTAAGCGACACTTCAATTTTTGGTAGTCATCGCTGCAGATTCGGATAATTTCAGACTTACGTTTTAAATGAGAAAGGCCGTCAAATTTTCGTTCGCCTATTTACTCGCATTGTTAGTAACTTTTGTCGCGAGTAAATATGCTCTGCCGGACCAACTGGTAACCGCTCAGGATCACGTGGTCACTGCGTTCTACGCGGTCCTGTATTTTTTCGTGTTACCCGTGCTCTATTGGCAATGGGTAATTAAAGTTGGCAACAAGAAAGCCTGGCGCATTATAATCGCGCTTTCGTTAAGCAGTTTTGCTGCTCGATACAGCTTTCCGAGTGACATTGCGGGTTACTTTGACTTTATTACCTGGCTGCGCTATCCATTTATAGCCGTTGTCCTTGCCATCGAATTCGTTCTGTTTTTCTCTATTGTGCGCGGTCTTTGGCAAGCCAGGCACCTCAGTGGCGATCCGAGGCTTGGGGTTTTTAGCGCCTACGAAGAAAAAAAAGCAGAACATTTGGATTTGGCACTAGCGTTTAGTTACGAGCCTGCCAGCTGGTACTACGCGATTCCCTATCTATCCCGCAATCACATCAAGCCTTTGGCAACTCTGGAATTGCGTTCCGGGCGTGTCTGGTTTCTCGTCGCGAGTGTTTTCGGGCTGCTTGTCGCTTCCACATTGAGTTACTTCGCGCTGCTACCGGTTAATGAAATCCTAGCCATTGTGGCCTCGAGTTTTCTTGTGTACGGCGTGATTATGGCCACGGCGAACTACCGGATCAGTCGTCACTTCTCGGTCTACGTTAGCGGCGACAATCTTGTCATAAACAACAACTTCCTGAATTTACTGTCGATTCATAGTCAAGATATTGCGAGTATTGTTCAGGGAGACTGGCCGAAGAGCAAAAACGATCAAATTCTCTGTGTAGGTGCAGGAGAGCGCTCAAACGTAGAAATTAAATTCGAGGCACCACAAACATACTATGGCCTCATGGGTATGGTTACCGAGCAGGTTGATACAGTGCGATTGT
>QIGP01000216.1 GCA_003228965.1 Gammaproteobacteria bacterium | reverse complement strand
CGTGCAATACGAGTCGCAACGGAAACCAGCTCGTGCATGGCGCGGCTTGCGTAAACCAGGCCGCATAAATCGTAGGTCTCAGCCAGTTTGTTTTGCTGAGTCAGACGCTCACTGTCGTTCTCTTTGGCAAGCAACATAGCCTCTCGCAACTCAAGCAAATTGCGTACCGTGGTCATTAACTTGGCGTCGTCCCAGGGCTTGGCCAGATAGTCGGAAGCGCCTTTACGTACCAGCTCAACAGCTGTTTCGAGATGAGTCCAGGCGGTGAGTAAAATAATCGGCAAGTCAGGATCGGCTTTGCGCAGTTGATAGTAAAGCTGCACGCCTTCTTCACCTGAGGTCGTATCAGCCGTGAAGTTCATGTCCTGAATGACCAGGTCGATATCACCTTTAGCGAGCAGTTTAAGGCCGTTAACCGGATCGTTCGCGGAGACGGTGTGTACACCGTGAACGTCGAGCAACATGCCAAGAGCGCTGCACACGCCTTCGTTGTCATCGATTATCAGAACTTTACTCATCGCTTATTGTAGCAACCTCTGCTGTTTAGCTCTCGGGGTTTGTTGAATAGAACCTGGCGTTAAGGCGCAGCGCTAAACCGTACGGGTGGCGATGGCAGGCGAGATTTTCGACGCACGACGCGCAGGACCGGCCACAGCTACCAGGCCAAGAATCCACAGTGCAGCAACCGCGGCTGGTACATACCAGTAGTTCAGCCGTTCAAGTCCATACGCATCGGCTAACCACAGGTTGAGAGCGACGGCGAGAATGCTGCCAATGGCTACGCCAATGGTCGTGAGCAACCAGTTTTCGGTCATAAAGTAGGTAATAATGTCACGCTTGCGAGCACCAATGGCGCGTCGGGTGCCAATCTGTTTAGTGCGTTGGTTTACTGTGAAACTGGCAAGACCGACGATGCCAAGGCCCGCAACGATAAACAAAAGAAAAACGACAATAGTTAGAACAACTGCAACCGCTTTATCCGCATCGTAACTGCTCTTGGCCATGGATTCCATGGTTTCTGTGGAGGTGACCACACGAGTGATATTGCGGTCTTCAAGCGCTTTTTCAATGACGGGTACCATTGCATCCGCTTTACCAGGTTCAACCCTGATCGCGTAGCGTGTCCATGGTCTGTCGCTGACTGACGGTAATAACGCCACATTTCCCACGTTCTCCCAACCTACCCACGAACCCATCATGCGGTCGATTACGCCGATGATTTGTGTGCCCTCGCCGAGGCCGTCGAACAACATGCGCCCCACAACGTCTGGAGTCTCAAATAACTCAATTGCAAGTTCTTTGGTAATCATGACCAGCTTGGGAAGATAATTTCCCGGGGTATCGGCCACGACACGAGAGTCGATTTCTTCGGGTGTAAAGGTGCGGCCAGCGTATAACGAGAAGCCGAATGTCTCCATAACTTCGGCACTCACATTGTAGTAGTTACCGCTAGCAGATTTGGGGTCTTCGCCGTCAGAATCGCGCCAGCCAGTCGCTGAACCACTGCCGCTCAGAGGGATCGCATTTGACGCCACAGCTGACACTACGCCAGGCAGAGATTTCAGCATGGCAAGGTCCTCGCGCACCGTGGCCAGATGATCGTAGTCATCACCGAAACCCTGCACGCGGGTTGATACGATGTTATTTACGTCCATGCCTGTGGGACGGCCAATGTGTTCGAGACGCTGTTGAATGATGAACACGGCGTTGACCACGATGGCGAGGGTTAAAGCGATCTGGCCGACAACGAGAATGGCGCCTGTACGGTTGCGAAGAAGCGCACTAAGAATAGGTCGGATAGTCATAACGATTCCTTTAAAACTTTATTGGGTTTTAAGCTGGGAAGAAGGTTGTACACGGCAAATGCGCCACGTCGGATAGAGCCCGGCCAAAAGCGTGGCGCCGAGCGAAAGCCCGATGGCAATGGCACCCAGGCTCCAACTGAACCGCGCCACATGATCAATGTCTTCGATCAGTGTGGACAGGCCCATAAGGCCAAACACCGCCAAGACGATACCGATGAGTCCGCCGCCGAGGCCGATGAGGCCGACTTCAACCAGGTGCTGACTGAATATGGCGCGTTTGCTTGCGCCTACTGCACGGCGAAGAGCAATTACCGGTGACTTGGCAAGGAATCGCGCTAGCAGTAGACCTACCGCGTTAAATAAACAGACCGCCATGAACAGGAAGGCAAGGCCAACCATAATGGTCAGGTCGCTGGGTACGACCTCATTAATTTCGATCCAGGACACTACATCGTCGAGTCGGTTGTTGATCGGCCGCTCAAAGCGACCCAGTTTTTTCTGCTCGTTAGCGTAACTGTCGATAAAGGCCTGGTATTCTGATTTTTGCTGGGCAGAGGTGAGCTCAGCCCAATACTGGATAAAGATGCACTCGCTGTTGAGCATTCCCTGGTGGCCTACAATTTCTTCCTGTTTCCAGCAATTGGTATTGCCACCAAAAGGCAGTTCCAGTGCCGCCGATAGTGCGAATGGCATGAATAAATCTTCTGATTCGTCGATCGCGCCATTATTAACGTCATAGTATTTGATCTTGGGTTCCCAGGTATCCAGGACGCCAAGAACTCTAAAGTCGTGCGTGTTCAAGCGTATCGTTTTACCAACGCTGTCTACGCCACCAAATACTTTTTCATTTGTGGCCTTGCTTAGCACTACGACTTGTTCAAGCGATTCATCCGTTGCGGAATCCCATGCTGAGCCGTATAGAAACGGCACATTAAACATCTCGAAGAAGTCTTTAGTAGTTTGACGGGTTGTGACCATGAATGGCTTGATCTCGCTTGCGTCCATATTCAAAGTAAAATAAGACTTGTGCATCGCGATTTGTCGCGTCGGGATGTCAGACTCCAGTAGTGCTGTTGCATCTCGATAGGTGAGTTCCCACGGTGGCAGGCCCTGGGTATTGCCACGGTACGAGTCTTCCGGATCCCAGGCATCCAAGGTTACGGCAAACAGCTGGTCGCTCTTTTCAGGAATGGGATCGGCCGACATCGTGTAGTGAAGACTGAATAAGGTCATCGACACGCCAATGCCAAGACCAACGGCTAACATCATTAAGAAGCTTAGCGCCGGGTGGCGGCTGATGCTTTTTATTCCAAGACGTAAATAGTAGCCAAACATGGTGAGCTCCTAGGCGGCGTTGTTGGACGCGTCGACGGCAGCCGGCAGGCTTGAATAGTGCGCTTCAGGGTTGGCCACCTGTCCGTCGAGCACGTGCACGGTGCGGTGTGCGCGTCGCGCAAGTTCCGGGTCGTGCGTCACC
Source organism: Gammaproteobacteria bacterium (assembly GCA_003228965.1). Lineage (GTDB taxonomy): Bacteria > Pseudomonadota > Gammaproteobacteria > Steroidobacterales > SZUA-146 > SZUA-146. The sequence goes on along the minus strand of QIGP01000216.1, from coordinate 1,564 downwards.
ATGATAATGGTCGTGCCTTTGGCGTTAATGCCTTCCAGAATTTCAATGACTTGTCGCGCCATCAGTGAGTCCAGGTTACCGGTAGGTTCGTCGGCTAAAATAAAACTTGGTTTACCCGCCATCGCACGTGCAATAGCCACGCGTTGTTGCTGACCGCCAGAGAGCTGTGACGGTAAATGTTTAACGCGGGAAGTCAAGCCGACAACGTCCAGTGCTTCTTCAATACGCTTAGCCCGTTCGCTTGCATTGAATCCGCGGTAGCGTAGCGGTACGTCTACGTTGTCAAAAATGTTCAGGTCTGGAATCAGATTGAAACTTTGAAAAATAAAACCTATTTTTTCGTTACGAATTTTGGCGCGCTGATTGTCGGAGAGTCGGGACACGTCGTGATCTTCGAGTAGGTACGAACCGCTCGTTGGTTCTTCCAGAAGGCCTGCAATGTTCAAAAATGTGGTCTTGCCGGAGCCTGAAGGGCCTGTCACTGCAACGAACTCGCCGCTTTCCACTTCAAGCGAAAATTCGCGTAGTGCATGAGTTTCGACGAGTTCAGTTCGGTATACTCGGTTTATATGGGTCATTTTCAACATGACAATTCCTCTTGAGTGAAACGTGATTAGTTGCTAAGGCGCACACTGTTATAATCGACAAAGTCGTCGTAACTCGACACGATGACGCGGTCTCCAACTTTCAGGCCCGATAAGATTTCTACGCTGTCGACGCTGGTTGAGCCGGACTCAATTGAGCGTCGCTCTGCAATGCCTTCAGAATTTACGACAAACACAAAGCGGCCCCGGCTACCGTCCAGAAACGCGCCGCGGCGTAATTTGAGTACGTCGGTGCGTTCTTCGAGAATGATCTGTGCTGACACGCGCTGGTTCTGCCGCAAGTCGCTGGGCGTATTCTCACCAAAGCCTACGCGCGCCGTAACGGAATTGTTTACGATTTCAGGTGACACAGATTTAAGCACACCATTCTGTTTTTGTCCGGCATAGCTAATGTTGACCCGAGATCCAGCGCTAATAGATCCGCTGTAGCTTGAAGGGATGCGCAGTTCGATTTCCAGGCGGCTCAGATCGACAATATTGGCGATGAGTGCGTCGTTGGAGATGGATGCTTTTTGGGTAACGGCCAGGTTGCCCACAATGCCCGAAACCGGGGCTCGCAGTACAAGCTCGTCAACCTGGCGTTGCGTGTCGGCGACGACCAGAGTTTGCCGATCACGTTCGAGGCCTAAAGCGTTGAGTTCAAAATCGAGGCTTTCTTGTTCCAGAGCCGCGCCACGTTGAGCGTGATCCAATCCGATTTCGGCACGAGACACATCGTCGACGGCTTTTTCGTGATCCTGACGGCTGATGACCTGTTTGTCCCAGGAGGCTTCGGCGCGACGCAGTTCGCGCTTGGCTGCGGTTAAATCGACTTGTGCAAGGTCGGCCCGCTGTTGGGCGCCAAGGGCTGCGCGACTGTTTTCTATACGCCGGCGACCGAGCTGGGATTCGAGGCGGGCGAGCGTAGAGTGTTCAAGTTCCAGTGCGTTGTTTAGCGCAGGACTTGCCACACGTGCGAT
>QIGP01000422.1 GCA_003228965.1 Gammaproteobacteria bacterium | reverse complement strand
CCATTGACGCTCTTCCCGAAGACCTGCGCACCGCCATTCTCATTCGAGAAATGGAAGGTATGAGTTACGAAGAAATTGCAGAGACCATGGACTGCCCCGTGGGTACGGTGCGATCCCGAATATTCAGGGCACGTGAAGCGGTTGATAAACGTTTGCGTCCCATTTTGGCAGGAGGACTTGGTAAGTGACCGATCAGCTAAACCAACAAATATCGGCGTTTGTCGATAATGAATTACCCGAGGAAGAGTGCCCACTCTTTGTACGCCATCTGTGCAAAGACGACTCTCTCCAAAGCACCGTCAGCCGGTTTGCGCTCATTGGCGATGCCATGCGCGGAGAACTGCTGGCAGCCGACGTACATTTGAGTCAGCGTATACAAGAGGCCATTGCAGCAGAGTCTGTCGATAGCGCCGCAGCGTCATCAAGCAGCGCTTCTGGCTGGCCGCATTGGATGCGTCCGGTGAGCGGTATTGCTGTTGCCGCAACTGTGGCGGCTGTGGCTGTGCTGTCACTTCAAGGGTTTGACGACACCGACAACACAGAGTTTCCGTCGAACACTGTGGCCGAAATTCCGGATGGCGATACATTGCTTCCCATTAACCTGCCTCGATTAAAGCTGCCCGAAGTGCGGCCAGCGTCGGTGATGCCACAAAGCCGTATGGATCAGTACTTGCTGCGCCATCGCGAATACGCCAATGGTATTGGGCGACGGTCTGTCATAGGCATACGCGATTTGGGTAACGGAACTTACACGTTGATTCCGGTTCCGGCTCCAGCTAACACGCAGCCGCGTGTAGAAAAAGAGGTGTCACCCGAGTGACATCTGCGGTTGAGCATGCGCGCATCCTGACGGGTCGAATGGCCGGGGCGCTCATGCTCTCGGCGTTTGCTTCTGTCGCTTTCACCCCTGTGTCGCAGGCCGAAGAGTCGGCGCGCACCTGGTTTGAACAAATGGGTCGCGCGGTCGAACAGCTCAACTACCGCGGTACGTTTGTGCACACGCTGCATAATCAAATGGAAACAATGGAAGTCCTGCACAAATCGCAGGACGGTCGTGTCTACGAACGCATGACCTCCCTCACGGGAGCTGCTCGTGAGTTTTTACGCCAAGGCGAAGAGATTCAGTGCATTCTCAAAGCGCGCAAGGAAGTCGTGGTCGATCTTTGGCAAGATCAAAATCCGCTCATGACCTCGCTGCCGCGCTATACCGAAGAACTCGGGAAATACTACCAATTTGAAATTCTGCCTGAAGCGAAGCGAGTGGCGGGGCGAGAGACGATAGGCGTTGCCATCGTACCGCGCGACAACTACCGCTACGGCTACCGTTTGTGGATCGACCGCGAAACGTTCATGCCTTTGCTGAGCGACTCGGTAGACACTGACGGTAAGCTGATCGAAACCTTGCAGTTCACGTCCATTGAATACAACCCGGTGTTTAGTGCAACGGCGTTTGAGCCGACCTTAAACACTCAGGACTTCAACTGGATCAAACCTGCAGGCTACTCCGGCAAGCAACGATTGAGCAACAGTACCTGGCATGCTACAAAAGTGCCTAACGGCTTTTCGCTGTCAGTCTCACGCGTCGAGGGCGACGGTGAAACCCGCGTAGAACATCACGTGTATTCTGACGGCCTGGCTACCGTATCCGTATTTACGGAACACAGAACACCCGGCCAGGCAGTCATGCGCGGTGCCACCCAGTTGGGGGTAACCAACGCCTTCGGTCGGTTGGAAGGCGATTTCCAGATCACCGTGGTGGGCGAAGTGCCTCCCGATACGGTTAAGTTTATCGGCAACAGCTTTCGCCCCAGAAAGTAGCGCACCGTACCTTCGGTTAGCGCCTGATAAATACCGAGCGGCTACAGCCGCGATTAAATGCCGCTCCCACAGTGAATATTGAGCGCTACTGCTGAATTTGCACTCTGCCGAAAGGCCATGCTCCTACCCTGTACCCCTTGACTCCAGCGCGCGTAGCGGCTGCAATAGCAGTCATGTTATTTGAATGCGCCACCATCACCTCTGTGTCCAAAGGGCAGCTATCATTGCGCAGCATCCGCGGGAGTGCCTGCGAGCGCTGTGCCCGTGGGCAAGGCTGCGGTGGGGGAGTGATCGGGAAGCTTGCATTTCGTGGTCAGCCAACGCTTAGCTTAAACGTGACTGATGCCAATACGTTTGAAGTTGGAGAATCGGTTGAGCTGTCCGTGGATGCCAGTCGCGTGATGGTCATGGCCGCGTGCATCTATCTGTTTCCTCTGGCGGCCTTGCTGGCAGGCGCTGGCGCAGGGCAGGCCTTGTTTGGCACTAATATTGGAGCGATCGGGATGGCTGGTTTGGCTTTGGTTGCGGCGTTTTACACGCTACATGTTCGACTGCGTCGCTTCCTGGACCGATGGTTACTTCCTTCGGTACGATCTCTGTCGGCGCGCCCTGTGGCTGAAGACAGACTGTGAGTTCGGACCTTTTCCTCACAGTGTACAGCCGCCGGGGCTGTCCGGCGTGCGAAGATATGATCGCCGAGCTTGAGTTTGCCCCTTTTAGCCAGGCGTTGTCTATGGCTGTTATTGATGTAGATACCGACCCTGAGCTTGCGCAAAAATACGGCTGGCACGTACCGGTGTTGATGCTCAACGAAAATGAAGTGTGTCGGCATTCACTGGATCTTGAGAAACTGCGCTCTTGTCTGGCTGAACAGGGTTAAATTGCGTACTTAACAGGCTGGTTGCGTATATAATGCAGCCGCCCGTTGCCCGCTATCTAAGCTCTTAATTCCATGCAAAATATTCGAAATTTCTCCATCATCGCCCACATTGATCACGGTAAGTCTACGCTTGCCGATCGATTTATCCAGATATGCGGCGGGCTCAGCGAACGTGAGATGTCCGAGCAGGTGCTCGACAGTATGGATCTCGAGCGCGAGCGCGGTATTACCATCAAGGCGCAGAGCGTCTCTCTCAACTACCGGGCCGAAGACGGCCAGGACTACATGTTGAACTTCATCGATACGCCGGGGCACGTCGACTTTTCTTATGAAGTATCGCGGTCGCTGGCGGCCTGCGAAGGCGCGCTGCTCGTCGTTGATGCGGCGCAGGGCGTTGAGGCGCAAAGCGTCGCTAACTGCTACACGGCTATAGAACAGGGGCTGGAAGTCATTCCCGTGCTCAATAAAATCGACTTGCCAGCGGCGGACGTCGATCGCGTGGTTAAAGAAATTGAAGAGATTATTGGCATCGAAGCTCATGATGCGTTGCATGTAAGCGCCAAGACAGGGTTAGGCATTGAAGAGTTGCTCGAACAACTCGTACTCAAAGTGCCTCCGCCGAAAGGCGATCCCGAGGCGCCGCTGCAAGCACTCATTGTGGATTCCTGGTTCGACAATTATGTCGGTGTGGTGTCACTGCTTCGTGTCGTTAACGGCACTTTGAAGAAAGGCCAGAAATTTCGGGTCATGTCCACGGGACGTGCTTACTTCGCTGACCGGGTCGGGATTTTCTCACCGAAAATGGTTGATCAGAACGAGCTTGGTTCTGGTGAAGTTGGATTCTTGATTTCCAGTATTAAAGAGATTAATGGCGCACCGGTGGGTGACACCATTACGTCGGAGAAAAACCCGGCGCTGGAAGCGCTGCCAGGATTCGAGGAAGTTAGGCCAAGAGTGTTTGCGGGTGTGTTCCCGATTAGTACGGACGACTACGCCAATTTCCGCGAAGCGCTTGAAAAACTCAAACTCAACGATGCATCCATGTTCTTTGAACCGGAGACATCTGCAGCGCTAGGGCTTGGCTTTCGCTGTGGTTTCCTTGGCATGTTGCACATGGAAATTGTTCAGGAACGTCTGGAGCGTGAATACAATCTGGAACTCATCACAACGGCCCCTACGGTTGTCTATGAAGTGCTTAAAACCGATGGCAGCGTGATTTTAATTGATAACCCGGCCGATTTGCCGGAGCCAAACTACGTAAGTGAAATCCGCGAACCTATCATCGTAGCAACCGTTCTACTTCCCGACGCGTATGTCGGTGCCATAATGAAGCTATGCATAGAGAAGCGCGGCGTACAGCGCAAGATGCAGTATTTGGGCAACCAGGTCAGCATTGAGTACGAGCTGCCCATGGCCGAAGTCGTGTTGGACTTTTTCGATCGGCTTAAATCTGCGAGTCGCGGATTCGCTTCCTTCGAGTATGCGTTTGAGCGTTTTGAAGTAGGCTCGCTTGCGCGCCTGGATGTGTTGATTAACGGAGAGCGAGTCGATGCACTGTCAATCATTGTGCACAAAGAGCACGCGCGTAATCGTGGCCGAGATTTGGTAGAACGTCTACGAGAGATCATTCCACGACAAATGTTTGACGTCGCCATTCAGGCTGCCACCGGCTCACAAGTGATTGCGCGATCAACGGTCAAAGCGCTACGTAAGAACGTGACAGCCAAATGTTATGGCGGCGATATTTCGCGTAAGCGTAAGCTGCTGGAGAAACAAAAAGCGGGTAAGAAACGCATGAAACAGGTGGGTTCGGTGGTAATTCCTCAAGAGGCGTTTCTCGCCGTCTTGAAATCCACCAAATAACCGCCATGGGATTTTCGTGGTTTCTACTAATCACCTGTCTGGCGTGCGGCACGATCTGGCTTGGGTGGAAGTGGCAACTAAGAGGGGAGAACCTGGCTTTGCCACTCATGGTCGATTTGAGTCGAACTATATTTTCGGTTTTTCTGTTTTTGTTGGTTGCGCGATCTTTTGTGCTCGAGCCATACCGGGTGCCCTCTGAGTCTATGATGCCGACACTGCTCAGCGGTGACTATATTGTCGTGCAAAAATATTGCTACGGACTACGTCTGCCCATATTGAACACCCAGCTGTTCCCTACGGG
>QIGP01000186.1 GCA_003228965.1 Gammaproteobacteria bacterium | reverse complement strand
CGACCCTTTAACATCATTAGTCACCTGACGCGATCCGGACATGAAGTAACCGTCTGTTCGTTGGCACGCGACGAGGAAGAGGCCGAGGCCGGTGCCGGACTCAAGCAGTTTTGTCACGACTATCGAGTATCGGTAACCGGTACAGTGCTGCCGATGATTCGAATGGTCATGAGGCTACCAACGTTAATACCCGCGAGTATGGGTTATTTCTTTACACGCGAACTAAAGCGGAATGTCGATGAGTTGCTGGCCACTGAAAAATACGATCTGATTTTTGTACACTGCTCGTCCGTCGCGCAATTTGTCAGTCATGTCAAAGACGTGCCCAAGATTCTCGATTTCGGAGATATGGATTCGCAGAAATGGCAAATTTATTCTTCTTTCAAACCGTTTCCGTTGTCAGTCGGCTATATGTATGAAGGTGTACGGCTCGAACGAGAGGAAAAGCGCCTGGCACGACTATTTGAGTTAAGCACGGCCACAACTAAAGCAGAGCTCGATACCCTTAACAGCTATAACGCGGCCAACAGCACCGGTTGGTTTCCAAACGGAGTGGATGCAGAATTCTTCAAACCGCTGGATTTGACGCCTGAAGTCGATGCCATCGGTTTCGTGGGGCGCATGGATTACTATCCGAATCAACTGGCGATGTTCGATTTTTGCGCCGACGTTTTACCCCTTTTGAAAGCGCGCAAGCCAGGGTTAAAGTTGTACATTATCGGTGCCGAGCCGAGCGCAAAAGTTACAGCTTTAGGTGACATCGAGGGCGTCACAGTTACGGGCACCGTCGACGACATTCGTGCTTACGTACAAAATTGTCAATTGACAGTTGCGCCTCTTGAAATTGCACGAGGCACGCAGAACAAAATATTGGAATCGATGGCTCAGGAAGTTCCCGTCGTGTGTAGCGCTCAGGCCGCCGGTGGTGTTGATGCCGAACCCGCCGAGCATCTTCTGGTGGCAACCACGCCGGACGAATACGCCGATCAAATTCTAAAGCTTCTTGACGATTCCGATTATCGATTAAAGATGGCGCGGGCCAGCAGGGAGCGCGTGTTGAGCAATCACGACTGGCATCAGTCCATGCTGCGGCTGGATAAACTGATTGCATCGGTTGTTCCAGGCGCCTGATGAATTCTATTGCTACACATCGGTGGCAACCTGTGCAGGCCTTGGCTGGCGCTTTCGTGTTGTTAGCCCTGTTGCTTGGCTTGAATTTCTCCTCGTTGCAGTCCATGTGGCAGACATGGGGTAACTCCAATACCTACACCCATGGCTACCTGGTTTTTCCTATGGTGGCCTACCTCATCTATACGAAATGGCAAGGCTTCGCCGATGCGGCGCATGAGCCAAGGCTCATGGGTGCTCTCGCGCTTATTGCGTGTGGGTTGATGTGGGTGATTGCGCAGCTGCTCAATGTTCATGTGGTTGGGCAGCTGATGTTTGTCACAATGATTGTGGTGCTCTGCTGGAGTTACTTCGGCAGTAAGAAAACGGCCGTTATTATGTTTCCGTTGGCCTATCTATTTTTCGCCGTGCCGATGGGCGAAGGTCTGGTTCCAGGGCTAATGAGCTTCACGGCCGATTTTACGGTGTGGGCACTGCGCGTCACAGGGTTGCCTGTTTTTCGCGATGGTATGTTTTTTAGTATTCCGGCTGGAGACTTTGAAGTTGCCAAAGCCTGTAGTGGCATTCGGTATTTGATGGCATCTTTTGCGCTGGGTACGCTGTACGCGTTCTTGAGCTTTCGCAGCATCAAAAAGCAATTTCTTTTCAGCTTGCTGTCTTTGATAGTGCCCATAATTGCCAACGGCATACGCGCTTACGGCATTGTGATGATTGCCCATTTTTCAAACATGAAATATGCCGTCGGAGTTGACCACCTGGTTTACGGTTGGTTGTTTTTCGGCTTGGTGATGTTTTTGCTGTTCTACGTTGGCGGAAAATGGCGATCTGCTGAAGACATGGAAATTGAGGTCGACGACAGCGGCCCTGCAGCGAGTCCTTTGCCTGGTGCGAAAATTGTCACAGCGGTAGTTGTGCTTTCAATGGCTCTAGTTATTCCTCATCTACTGAATTCGTATACCCGAAAAATTAACTCTTCGGCAGGACTGGTCGCTTATGTGCCTGCGTCGGCTCCCGGGTGGCAAGGACCTGGAAACCAGGCGATTCCGTTCGAACCGAACTTTTCAGGGGCTGTCGCGGCGGCAAAAGGGCATTACCGTCAGAACAACACGGATATTTACGTTTGGATCTTGCGCTATCCGGCGTTCGATCCAGAGCACGAAATGATCACCGCGACCAATACGGTAGCTGATCTTGATCTGTGGTCGGTATATGAGCAAGTCCCACGAAACGTCAGTGACGGTGGTATTAAAGTCATTGAAACCGGGCTGGGAAATCGCATTTCGAATTATACGGTGTGGCATTGGTATCAGCTAAATGACGTTGCGGCAAACAGCTTGTTCAAAGCAAAGTTGGCCGAAGCCTGGGCTATACTATCGGGCTCGTTGAACATTGAAGAGGCGCTGGTGGTTCTTGCGACTCCCGAGCGCACAGAAGAAAGCTCGCTGGCGCTGGAAAAATTCGTAGAGGCGCACAAAAATTTGCTCCGCGACTGTATCATACGACCAGCGGCCGATTGCCTTGGGAGTGCAATCGATGAATGAGCCCGTTCATGTTGCACACATTATCTACCGACTGGCGATAGGCGGTATGGAAAACGGTCTTGTGAATTTGGTGAATCGTATGGATTCCCGATTTGTACACCACATTATTTCCCTGACCGATGCCACAGATTTTCAAGCGCGCATTACGAATCCGGCGGTCAAGGTGAGTATGCTCAATAAAAAACCGGGCAAAGACCTTGGCAGTTACGTAAGACTGTGGCGCCTGCTGCGGTCGAAGCGTGTCGACATTGTGCATACACGCAACTTCGGCACCGTGGACTGCGGTCTGGTCGCGCGGCTGGCAGGTGTCAAAACGCTCGTCCACAGCGAACACGGTTGGGACATGAGCGACCTGTCTGGCGGTAACCCAAAATACATTCGACTGCGTCGCTGGATGGCGCCCCTGGCGACACGCTGGCTTGCTGTTTCCGCCAATATTCGCGATTGGCTTGAGCAGACGGTGGGCGTCAGCGCGAGCAAGCTCACGCACATATACAACGGAGTGGACTCCAAGCGTTTTTATCCGAAAGTTTCTTCATCGAACGATAAACTGCACGTAGGATTCGTGGGTCGGCTCGAAGATGTAAAAAACCCATCCTTGATGATTCGAGCGATGGCAAGACTGGCTGTCGATACTTCATTGTCACGGCCTGTTGAACTAACCGTCGTGGGAAGTGGTTCGCTATTGGAGCCGCTGAAAGAGCTTGCACGCGAATCGGGGGTCGATAACCTGGTTCACTTTATTGGCCCGCGTACGGATGTGCCAGAACTGATGCGTACGTTTGACGCGTTTATATTGTCTTCCTACAACGAAGGGATTTCAAACACCATCCTCGAAGCGATGGCGTCGGGTTTGCCCGTAGTCGCTACCGAAGTTGGGGGGAATCCGGAACTAATTGAATCCAATGTGTCTGGTCAGTTATATCCCAGCGACGACGACTGTGCTTTGGCCAAGGCGTTAAAAGTATATGCCAACAACGAGTCCCTTAGAGCTGAGCAAGGCCGAGCCGCCAGGCAGCGCGTAGATGAACAGTTCACACTTGCAGTAATGGTGACCGCGTACGAAAACTTTTATTCACAGTGCTTAAACCGGGAATACGGAACGTAAACTATGTGTGGAATTTCAGGAATATTTGACTACCAGCAATCACGCCCAATTGATCAGGATTTGTTGCTTCGAATGAACAATACGGTGAGCCACCGCGGGCCTGATGATTTCGGTTTTCACGTTGAACCAGGGATTGGACTTGGACATCGTCGCCTGTCGATTATTGACCTTGAAGGAGGCAAGCAGCCAATCTTCAATGCGGACGGCAGTATTGCTATCACATTCAACGGTGAAATTTATAACTATCGGGAACTGCGGACGGAACTCAAGCAAATGGGCTACGTGTTTATTACGGACAGTGATACTGAAGTTATCGTGCACGGTTGGGAAGCGTGGGGCGAAAAGTGCGTTGAACGACTTAACGGCATGTTTGCTTTTGTTATCTGGGATCGTAATCGACAGTTGGTGTTTGCTGCTCGAGATCGCATTGGTATAAAGCCGTTTTTCTACGCGTACACGCCTGATCAACATTTTATCTTTGGTTCGGAACTCAAGGTATTGCTCGAATATCCAGGGCTACCACGACGCATATTGCCAAGCGCCGTTGAAGACTATTTCACCTTTGGCTACGTGCCTGAACCACACACGATATTGGAGCACGTATTCAAACTGCCCCCAGGTCACACGTTGCTGGTCGAGCGGGGCAAGCCGCTGCCGGAGTCCAAACAATATTGGGATGTGTCATTCGACCCACATTCACCGATCATCACCGAAGCTGACACGGATCGCGAGATTATCGAGCGTCTCCAGGAGTCGGTGCGCCTTCGCATGATTGCCGACGTACCGCTGGGTGCGTTTCTTTCTGGTGGCGTCGACTCGAGCGCTATTGTGGGTTTGATGGCCAATATTTCCGATAAGCCGGTGGAAACGTGTTCAATTTCATTCGGAGATCCGGCGTTCAACGAAGCGAAGTATGCGGACCAGGTTGCCAGGCATCTCGGAACAGCGCATCACGTGGAACAAGTAGATCCGGAAGACTTCGACCTTATTGACCATCTGAGTTACCTCTACGACGAACCCTACGCCGACAGTTCTGCAATGCCTACCTATCGGGTCTGCGAGCTTGCGCGCAAACACGTGAAAGTCGCGCTTTC
>QIGP01000410.1 GCA_003228965.1 Gammaproteobacteria bacterium | reverse complement strand
GCCTCGCCACCGGGAGAAAACGGCATCGGCTGCTTCATTTGGTACTTACCTTGAATGATTAAGGTATCCGGAAAATTCAATCCCGCTGCAACAACGTCAATGAGCACCTCGCCCTTTCCAGGCGTCGGGTCAGCAACTTCTTCAACGACCAACTTACTGGCGGGGCCATGTTCTTTACACAACAATGCGCGCATTCGGATTCTCCCAATTAATGATTTTCTTACCGAGGTATTGTCGGCGAGTTCGGCTTAAGCGCTCAATGTATATTGACGACAAGCCTGATCAACAAATCTGTCGCGCCCTGGACACATACGGTGCGTCAACGTTACACCGGGCACTCAGCGGCACCCGCTACTCACTTAAAACAAACAAAGATAAAGACTCTACACTCAGCGCTGGTTTGTCTGCGCCCTCAATCTCCATCGTTACGCCTCCCCGGACCACATAGTGCCCCGGGCGCTTGTTCACAATCTCCATGAGCTTCATACGTGCGCGTACGCGACTACCACTTGGCACCGGCGCTAAAAAGCGAAGCTTGTCGGCGCCGTAGTTAATCGCCATCACGGTATTGTGAGGCGCAAAATGAATACCTTCCATGAGCTTGGGCAGCAACGACAGGGTCAAATAACCATGAGCGATTGTACCGCCAAACGGGGTCCTGGCCGCCGCCTCCTGATCAATATGTATGAATTGACGATCTTCCGTGACTTCGGCAAATTCGTTGATTCGCTCTTGCCCTACTTCGATCCAGTCTGAAACACCCAGTTCTTCGCCAATACGCGCCTGTAAATCATCGATGGTTATTTTGTTCATACTTTTCCTAACTTAATGGCACCCACACTAATACTTACAACTCGGTCATAAGTATTAGTGTTACCGAAACTATCAAAGTGACTACCGTTTTGCGACACGACAAATGAGTCATTCGATTCAGGGTTTGGCGTAGCGCCCCAACTCTTCGCGAGCGACCAGTCGACGATGCACGGCATCCGGTCCGTCGGCAAGGCGTAGCGTTCTCATTTGCATATACATGTGAGCCAACGGCGTGTCTTGCGAAATTCCGGTGGCACCATGCATTTGAATGGCTTCGTCAATAATTCGTAGCGCGACATTCGGCGCGACCACTTTAATTTTCGAAATCATGGTACGTGCAGCCTTCACACCGGCCTGGTCAATGATGTAGGCCGTTTGCAGCGTTAACAAGCGCACCATGTCTATGTCCATGCGGGCGTTGGCAATTATGTCGTAGTTACCACCCAGGTTTGCCAGTGTTTTACCAAAAGCGGTGCGTGAAGTAGCGCGCTCGCACATGAGTCGAAGCGCTTTCTCAGCAGCTCCAATGGCACGCATGCAGTGATGTATACGGCCAGGCCCCAATCGACCCTGGGAAATTTCAAAACCACGGCCACGTCCAAGAATTATATTGTCGAGCGGTACTCGTACGTTGTCGAAACGAAGGTGCATGTGACCGTGAGGCGCATCGTCCATTGAGAAGACATGCATGGGTCTCACTATTGTGAGTCCTGGCGTATCCATAGGCACTAGGATTTGAGAATGTTGCTGGTGGCGTCCGGCCTCTGGATCGGTGTTAACCATGCATATCAGAATTTTACAGCGCGGGTCGCCGGCACCCGAGATGTAAAACTTCTCGCCGTTAATGACCCATTCGTCACCCTGTTCAACTGCCGACATCGAAATATTGGTGGCGTCGCTTGAGGCAACGCCAGGTTCGGTCATGGCAAACGCCGAACGGATGGTACCTGCCAACAGAGGCTTCAACCATTGCTCTTTTTGCGCCTCGGAACCGTAACGGTGAATGACTTCCATGTTGCCAGTGTCAGGCGCACTACAATTAAAAGCTTCAGCGGCAAGTACTGTGCGTCCGGTTTGTTCTGCAATATAAGCGTAGTCGACGGCGCTAATTCCGGGACCTTCTTCAGGTAAGAAGAAATTCCATAAACCCTGGCCTCGTGCCTCAGACTTAAGGGTTTCAATAATCTCTGTTTGACGATCGGTTAGCGTCCAGCGATCGCCTACGTCTACTTCGTTCAGATACTCTTCTTCAACAGGTAACACGCGTTCGTCAATAAATGCAGTAGCGCGAGTTAACAATTCGGCAGATTGGGGGCTAATTTCCAAATTCATATTATCTCTCGTCAGCTTAGCTGATCATTGCTCCGTCAATTACCAGAGTTGTTCCGGAAGTATACGCCGCTGCGTCCGACACCAGATACAACACGCCACCAACCATATCTTCAGGGACGCCCATTCGGCGTGCAGGAATGGTTTTAATAACCGCCTCCTTCATTTTCTCATTTGACTGTAGCGCTTCAGTGAATTTAGTGTCCGTCAGACCTGGCGCAAGAGCGTTAACGCGAACGTTGTACTTGCCGTACTCATTGGCAAACGTCTTTGTCATACTGATAAGTGCGGCCTTGGACATGGCGTAAATACCCATGTAGGTACCTGGATTGAACGCCGTAACAGAAGACACAGTGACCACAGAACCGCCGCCTTGCTTAACCATTCGGCTGACTGCCGCCGACGTCATCATGAACGGACCCTTAACATTTACTTCGAAAGTCTTGTCCATCGCTTCGACGGGAGTTTCGGCCATAGGCCCGTAATACGGATTGGTTGCGCCGTTATTAATGAGAATATCGATACGGCCGAATTTTTCATCGATGGCTTCGAAGACAGCCTCGATGTCTGAAGCAATGCCAGCGTGGCATTGCATCGCCACCGCTTCGCCACCCTTGGCAACTATGGCGTCGGCAACGAGCTGGCACGCAGCGACGTCACGGCTCGACACAATGACGCGAGCACCGTGCTCAGCCAAGCCGTGTGCAATGGCTTCACCAATGCCGCGACTACCGCCGCTGACCAGGGCGACTTTGCGGTCTAGAGAAAATCTGTTTGAGCTCATAGTGAGATACTCGCTTGATCTTAAAAACCGGAAATTGAGAATGTTATAGAACAATACTTCGAGCTTGAAGGCGTTACTCGACGAACCGATCGCGCAGCCTGCGCATGCCACCAAGCCACTTGTCGTAATTGGCTGACTTGTACTGCATGTAGTCGGCTACCTGAGGGTGAGGAAGAATCAAAAACTCTCCCGAAGCCAGCCCGCTCATTACCGAGTCGCATAACGTATCAATTGATATAACGCCGTCGGCTGCTTGAGGACCACCGCCAGCCACTGCCGCCATCATGCGCGTGTCTACGCCTTGGGGACACAGCAGCGAAACGCCTATACCCTTGTCGCCGTGCATAATACTAAGTGACTCGGCAAAACCGACGGCGGCGTGTTTGGTAACAGAATAAGAGGCCGAGCCAATTTGACTCAACAGACCGGCTGCCGAAGCGGTGATGAGAAAATGCCCATCTTTACGCTCCAGCATTTGTGGCAACAACACTCTGGCAGCCACAACGTGAGCGTGCACGTTAATACGCCAGGACTTTTCCCATAGCTCGTCGCTTGCAGATGCAACGTGAGCACCATCAGGATAACCAACGCCTGCGTTTGAACAAAACAAATCTACATGACCCATCTCGGCCCGGATGGCCTCCAACACGTCTGCAAAGGCGTTTGCATCACTGATATCAACCGAATACGCACTGGCTCCTATATCAGAGGCCACGGCCTCGCAAGCCTTGGCATCGACGTCAACCACCGCGATACGCGCAGCCCCCTGTGCAGCAAAACGACGACACAAACCCTGGCCGATGCCATGGGCTCCGCCGGTTACGATGATGTTTTTATCTTTTGGATGCACAGGAAGACTTCCGTGGTTAAAATGGGGAAGTTACCAAAGACCGGTATTGATGTACATGCACCTTCTTATCCGGCAGCACCGCCTCGCAAACGATTTCTGTTCGTCAGGCCAGCGCTTTGCCTTCGGCTTCCTTCAGATTCTACCTCGCGATGGACACTCTTGCCGTTTGGCTAACCGTTCCCTTTGTGGGGCCAGCAGAGGACTTTCACCTCCAAGCAAGTGCGCCCTGCCGGGCGCACGCAAAAAAAAACTCTCCAGCTGGAGAGTTCTTTCTTAAGGTAGCTGATCATCGATCAACTCATCCCGTTTTGTGCGCCCATGGCGGAGTCGCGGTAATTTATTAGCTTTTGGCTTTCTTACCTGACTGCCATGATTCAAACTCACGCCAGGCTGGTGCACGGTTGCTAACGCTAGGTCGCGTAGCACTCCAAAAATCGTCGCTTCGTTTCTGCCACTGACGCTTCAAGTGGCCGGAGTCTTGCTGAAAGAAGAAATTAACGGCTCCGCTTTTAGCTGGAATGCCGCGTGGTCCTTTTCCGACCAGAGGTTTTAACGTTGCCATGATTAACTCCATATTTAGTGAAACGGGACGACCAAGATAGGCGACATAACGGTTAGCGGCACGGAACTGGTTCACAAATCAGAAGATTGACCCTCCAATCTATTTTACTTAAGTGACTTTTCAAGTACTTAGCAGTGATAAACTCTTGATTATCACGCAGCAAGCTGTCAGCTTGATCTACCAATTCTGGATACACACACAAGCTGTGAATCGCCTGGGTCCACTCGAGTGGATATTCAACACGCCCTCTCACCATCGCGTCCATCATGGCAGCAACCCACAGTACATCGACCGCCACTACGGTGGCGTGCTAATCATCTGGGATCGCTTGTTCGGGACGTTCGAAGCGGAACAGGACACGGTGGTTTACGGACTGACCAACAACGTCAACTCATTCAATCCACTGACCATCGCATTTCACGAGTGCATGCTACTACGTACAGACAACGGGTGGCTGTATTGCTACGTCACCCCAAGTGGTTCGGTGAGCAGGCCCAATCAGTTTCAGACAAGATCTAGATTGGCCGGTTCGTTTCACGTGTAAAGGTCATGTTGATTTTGCACAAGACTTAAGTCAAGCGAAACGAGTAAGAGTCCAGCCAGCGACGTCTGTCGTTTAGGCGCGTACCCGGTTGTTGTTTCATCAGAAATCATTACCTGCTGCCAACAACTGGCCCGGAAATGGCGCAAGAATCTGGATAGACCAAATATGAAGAAAACTCGCGCACTTTCATCTCTAAGTCGATGCTGACACTGAATATTTATGTGACGAGAGTTAGCCGCCACTTCTTACTCACTTTTGAACAAGTCGATCTAGTCGATTGTTTTTTATGTTGATTAAACTTAATACCTTTAGTCAACAGGGTTTGTAAATAGCACGACAATTACTCAGAGTTTTGATGGTTTCTGCAACATGTTAAATG
Organism: Gammaproteobacteria bacterium; assembly: GCA_003228965.1. Lineage (GTDB taxonomy): Bacteria > Pseudomonadota > Gammaproteobacteria > Steroidobacterales > SZUA-146 > SZUA-146. The sequence continues at coordinate 3,720 of QIGP01000410.1, read as the reverse complement.
GACCTTGCATTTGCCGATGAGACTTATATTCTCACTCTCGAGAAAAATTACTTTAACACTCAGGGAGTTGTGCTGCGTCGCAACACCCAACGATTCTCATCACATCTATAACAAGGGGGAAGACAACGTGAAAAAATTTCACGCGTATCCAAAATTGCTTTTGGCAGTTGGCGCCTTAACTCTGTCTGCATTTAGTGGCTCAGCCGCTTTTGCGTCAGATGCTTCAGCTCTGGCCGTTGAACGCACAGTATCCGCAGAAGCGACCGCCGATGAAACACACGCCGGTCCTGCTGTACAAAAAAACTTGCTTAGACTTTTAGGTAAGCAACCTTCTAACAAAGCTGTAATTTGTGGCGACTCAGAGCCAGATATTGGCGAAGAGTGTGACGATGGCAACCTCTCTAACGGCGACGGTTGTGACTCAACCTGCCTCGTAGAAGCAGGCAGCAACTGTACACTCGCCATTGCTGGCCAGGCGTCAGAAAACATTATTGGTGACGGCAGCTTCGAAGAAGACGACGGTACATGGACCATTATTGGTAGTGCTTTTGACCCGGTTTGTAACATTCTGGCCTGTGGCCCTGACCTTGCGACCGATGGCGATAACTACCTGTGGATCGGTGGTGGCTTCACAGACAATGGTAATGACGCAACCGCGACACAAACCATCGTCATTCCGGCCAATGCAACTTCATTGACGTTTGAATGGGCCAGTGGCTCCGGCGCTCTTCCACAAGGTACTTGTGAAAGCCCAGCCGCTGACTTGCTGGAAGTGTTGATCGACGGCACACAGGTTTTCCGTTCACCTAATCCTTGTGAAGAGATCTTTCCGTTTCAAACGGAAACAATCGATCTGGTCGCATTGGGTCTTAACGACGGTGCCGCACATACCATTCAATTCCATGGTATTAATGTCGATGCTGGCGTAGGTACGTCATTAACCAACTTCTTCCTGGACAACGTGCGCCTTGAAGTACCTGCAAACCCACCAATACCACCAGTACCAAGTTCTTGCCTGGTTGGTGTATGTGGCGACGGTATCTTCAGCAGCGGTGAAGCATGTGACGACGGTAACTTAACCGCTGGTGACGGCTGTTCTGCAACCTGTGCCATCGAAAGTGTTGACTTCGTATGTAGCGATCCTCTGTACAATGCATTCGACTTCCTGCCTAGCGGTGCAACACCAACTGGTGATGCCATTGTTGAAGGTAGCCTCGAAGACGGTCGTGGTCGAATCTCTAATGCCTGGACCGAAATTGTTGAGCCAGACATGGACGAGTTTGCTGACCTGGCACCTATCTGTTCTGAAGTGTTCTGCTCATTCATTAGCATCAACATTGCATCAGACGGTATCTTCTACGGACTGTTCGGCGCCAGCGCTGATCCAAGTAATACTGCGATTTCGCAGACTACTACCATTCCTGTAGGCGCTAACACGCTGACGTTTGACTTCTTTGCTGCAACACCTGCGGTGGGTGCTTGTGACAGCGGTGATGACTTCCTCGAAGTCACCGTCGATGGAATTCAAGTCTACGTTTATGACTGTGTCACGCCGATTACGGAATACACCGAGCAAACAGCTGACATTTCAGCCTTTGCCGATGGTGGTGATCACGAAATTATTGTGCGCGGCGTAACCTTCAGCACCAACACGCAGAACACAAACTTCTTCGTCGACAACATCAGCATCCCACTGCCAACAGCAGCCGATCCTGTAGCTAACGCAAGTACGTGTTTCTTACGTGATACCTCATGTGCTCCTGTCGAAACATTTGACGCTGGCATTCCTGCTGGCTGGACCGTTATCAACCCGGGTCCAGATCCAGCTGATGGCTGGGGTACAACAGGTGACGGTACTTGTCTTGCAGAAAACGCAGCGGGTGTTGGCGGCTCAGGTGGCGACAATCTGACCACCGGAACTGGCGGCGCAGCGTGTGCTGACAGTGACGCAACAGGTCAGGTCGATATCGATGGTGGTGGTCCCGCTCTCGAAATGGAATCTTTCCTATGTTCACCAGCATTGGATCTACAAACCATCACTGGTCCTTCTTACAGCTTCAACACGTACTACGCGTCTGCGAACAACCAGTTCAACGACAACGGTACGCCTGAAGACTTCGCTGACGATTTCGACGAAGACCTGCTGGAAGTTCTGGTTGGTACTACAGCTCCTAACGCTCTGACGATCAGCAACTACACCCGTCTGGGTGGCGTTAACGATCACGAAGACGGCAACCTCTTCCTGACTGGCGCTCAAGAACTGTCCGCCAACCTGGAAGGCACCCTTGAAGGTGAACAAGAAGGGTATGTCTGCTTCCGTTACCTCGGAACGTTTGCCTGGTTCGCTCAAATCGACAACGCTGGACTGCGCGGTGAAGACTGTAACCTGGCTCCTGTCGACACAGACGGCGATGGTGTTTTTGACAGCACAGATAACTGCACCGACGTTGTGAACCCTGATCAGATCGACACCAACGGTGACGGTATTGGTAACCGATGTGATGCTGACGTTGACAACAACTGTATTGTCAACTTCCAGGACATCGCAGCGTTCGTACCCAGGTTCAACACCGGTACTGGCAACCCTCTATACGATGAGAATTTTGACATCAATAGTTCCGGTTCGCTGAACTTCCAGGATTACATTGTGTACACACAAGCTTTCCAAATGCCTCCTGGCCCAAGTGCTAACGCCTGTGTTCCAGGTCTGGGTACCTAACGGTAACCAAGACTTAGAAACACAACGTTAGAACAAGAAAAGCCCCGCTCACGCGGGGCTTTTTTTTGCGTGCCTTTAGGCGCAAAGCGGCGTTACATAACACGCTTTTTCGGCAACGTTTTAACAGAACCGGGCAACGAGACTATATAAGTGTGAAGCAGCTCGCAGCGAGTAGACATTGAGTGCCGGTACACTCGGGTCATGAAAAAACAACTCGGCATTTCATTTATTGAACTTATCTTCGCCCTTTCCGTGGCGGGAATACTCGCGAGCGTGGGCATTCCGGGCTTTATCGGCAGCATGCGCAACAGCGACATGTCGTCTTCGGCCAACGCGCTTGTGGGTGCGGTACACGCGGCTCGATCAGAAGCCGTGAAGTCTCGAAGCCGGGTTACCGTCTGCCGTGGAACTCGAACAGGCACTACACCGACGTGCGACAGTAATGGTTACGATTTGCTGGTATTCATTAATGCGGGTAACGACGCAAGCTACGACGAAGACGCAGACACACTTGTTCGTGCGACCACGTGGCTAAAAGAGAACATGACCATTACGGCTCCGTCCTTACCAGATTACGTCTCCTTCACCTCTCGAGGCGTGACGCGTGCGATTAACGGCGACCCAATTACAGGAACTCTACTTCTGTGTGGGCCTTCCGCTGAAAAACACGCACGTGTCATTACGTTGTCTCCTACAGGCCGACCCACGGTGCAGCACTACCGTGATGCGATGAATCCAGCTGCGTGCCCCGCTATAACCTGAGAACACTCAATTCAGTACTACGACGACTGGTTGCGCCCGTTGAGGGAATCTCCAAATTCGACCAGTTGCCTATACCTTTACTGCACGAGCGCTTACAATTTGGAGGTTGTTATGCGCCAGGTACCAGTTGCACGAGCGATTCGTTTTTGAGCTCGGGCGCACTCTGACTAGCACTGGCCCGTTCAAACGATTGCCAAAGATCACGACCAGCCGTCCAGGCAGCCCGCTCCTTGTCGCGC
>QIGP01000231.1 GCA_003228965.1 Gammaproteobacteria bacterium | reverse complement strand
CACTCGTGTCTTAAGTTCAAGCTCCAGCCATTGTGTGTCGGGCAAGGTAGTCATTGACACGCTCGCGCGTTAGAAGCGCGACACTCCAAAACTGTTTGCCTGCGTACTGCGGTGGCGAGACTCCCAAATGGTTTCAAGCGCAAAACCCAACACACGACGCGTATCACGCGGATCGATAATGCCCTGATCCAACACCCGGCCAGAGGTGTAAAACGAACTGGACTGCTTGTCGAAGTGCTGCGTAATGTGCGCTTCCTGCGCTTCCATCGCCGCCTCGTCAATCTCCTGACCGCGTCGTTTGGCCGAAATACGCATAACTTGTGACATGGTCTGCGCTGCTTGTTCGCCGCCCATTACGCCAGTGGTTGCGTTCGGCCAGGCAAACAGGAAATCAGGTTCGTAAGACTGACCGCTCATGCCGTAGTTGCCGGCGCCGAAACTCGCTCCAATGTAGAGCGTAATTCGTGGCACGCGTGTGTTGGCAACAGCTTGAATCATTTTCGAACCGTGTTTAATCATTCCGGCCTGCTCGTATTCGGTGCCCACCATGTAGCCTGTAGTGTTGCTCAGAAATATGATTGGCCGCTGCGCCTGGTCGCACAGCTGAATAAAGTGGCCCGCTTTGGTCGCGCCTTGCGGATCGATTGGGCCATTGTTAGCGATGATGGCAACACTGTGCCCGTAGACGCGAGCCGTTGCACACACCGTAGCGACGCCATAGCGCGACTTGAATTCTTCGAAATCTGAACCGTCTACAAAACGAGCGATAACTTCACGCGCGTCGTAGGCTTTCTTGTGATCGACAGGGACGGCTCCCGCAATTTCGTCGACACTGTATTTGGGTTCTTCATACTCGTATTGAGGAACCGGCGGGCAGTGCGTGTTCCAGCCAAGATCCGACACAACGCGGCGCGCAAGAGCGATGCCATGATTGTCGTCTTCGGCCAGGTATTCAACTACACCCGTAACTTCTGAGTGCATTTTGGCGCCACCGAGCTCCTGCTCGTCGGCCACTTCGCCAGTCGCAGCCTTTACCAGCGCAGCTCCGGCCAACGCCGCCATGCCGTTGTCTTTAACGCCGACCACATAGTCGCTCATGCCCGGCATATACGCGCCACCCGCGGTAGACGGTCCGTGCAGGACGGCGATGCAGGGAATACCCGAAGCGCTTAGCCTGGCTAAACGATAGAACACAGTGCCGAACTCAACCCAGCCTTCCACCGCGTACTGCATCAGGTTCGCACCGGCACTTTCTACGCAGTGAATAACCGGCAAATTAAAGCGCTGCGCCACCGCCAGCGCTCCAAGCGCCTTGGGCAAAGAACCGGGCGTCACTGCACCGGCTCGAATACCACTGTCGTCGACCCAAACAAGGCAACGAACGCCGCTGACAAAACCAATGCCTATTATCATGCTGGCGCCCGGAATGCTGGATTCGGGGTCGCTGTCTTCCATCAGGTAGTTGGCCATGTTGTAGAGCTCGAGAAACGGCATACCGGGATCGAGCAGGCGATTGAGCCGCTCTCTGGGTAGTAATTGACCACGTTCTTCAAACCGTGTCGCACGTTTGCTTGATCGCTCTACGGCACGCTCTTCCAGTGTGCGCATGTGCGCGACCAGCTTGAGCATGTCACCCCGGTTGCGCGCGAATTCGTCGCTGCCGGTGTCGATTTTGGACACATACACTGTCATTGATAAAGCTCCGCAAGTTAGCTATGTACAGGAACAACGTGGTGTAAAAACGCCTGCGCCAGAACTCAAGTCCTGCACATCGCTGTAATTTCAGCCGGCCTCCTTCACCAGGAACGCCATGAAATACGACGTAGATGGCAGCGAGGCCTGGCAATCCGAAGCGTACTACTTTTGAAGGCGAGAAGTGGACGAACACTTTTTTCACCTGCCCGAGCGTTACTGCCGCCCAAATCTACATAAAACGCAGCGGACCGAACGCAATGATAACAATATTTTCGCCGCAAACTTTGTTACCACTGGAACCGAGAGCCAAATCGGTTAACCGTACCGCAATTATAGCGCTTTTTCCCTACCCGCGAGCTGTGTCCAAAGTGAAATATTACCTGTGAAAAGTGGCGTCAATGTCGTCTATTGAATAGGGCCAATTCTCGACCCGATGATCGACCGGGAATGAACACTACATCCCCGACAAAATAGCCTCCCGGGCCACCTGAAGATGACGAAACCAACTTCTAGGCGTAGTATGTCGCAAGTTTAGCCACGTCCGTGTTTTTACTGAAAATTCAAGTGCGACGAAGCGCGCAAACAATAACAACCGGTGCAGCAATTTACAGGATTCTTATGGCCAACAAGTCGCCGCATGTTGACACATCACCCCACGTAGCGGATGAGATTAAATACACCACCTGCTACATGTGTGCCTGCCGCTGTGGAATCCGTGTGCATTTGCAGGGCGGACAGCTGCGCTACATTGACGGCAACCCCGACCACCCGGTAAACCGCGGTGTTTTGTGTGCCAAAGGTTCTGCCGGAATCATGCAACAGAACTCGCCGGCCAAGCTCACCAAACCGTTAAAACGTACCGGTCCGCGTGGCAGTGGCGAATTCGTAGAAATTGAGTGGGACGAGGCACTGGATATTGCCTCGAAATGGCTTCGAGATATCCGCGAAACCGATCCGCGTAAACTCGCCTTTTTTACAGGTCGCGACCAAAGCCAGGCACTCACCGGCTTTTGGGCCAGCCAGTTTGGCACACCCAACTACGCTGCCCACGGTGGTTTTTGCAGCGTCAACATGGCAACAGCCGGCCTCTACACCATCGGCAGCTCGTTTTGGGAGTTTGGCGAGCCCGATTGGGAACAGACTAAATATCTGCTGATGTTCGGCGTAGCAGAAGATCACGACTCGAACCCTATAAAAATCGGACTCGGCAAATTAGGCAAGCGTAGCGACGCACGTTTCGTGTCCGTTAACCCGGTGCGCACGGGCTACTCCGGCATTGCCGATGAATGGCTTGGTATCAGACCAGGTACTGACGGCTTGTTTGTCATGGCGCTTCTTCACGAACTGCTGCGCACTGAAAACGTCGACCTCGACTACCTCGTTAGATACACCAACTCACACTGGCTGGTACGCCAAGCCCCGGACGCAGCAGACGACGGTTTGTTTGTACGCAATGCCGAAGGACAACCGCTTGCGTGGGACAAAGCCACAGGCAAAGAGTGCAACGCCCTCGCAGCCGACATTGCCCCGCAGCTTACGGGCGAAGTAACGCTACCCGACGGCACCAAAGCCAAACCCGCCTTCGCGCTCATGGCCGAACGTTATCTCGATGATTCATACAGCCCGAAAAACGCGGCTGATCGCTGCGGCATTGATGCAGACACCATTGAACGCATCGCTCGCGAATTAGCGTATGCAGCGTTCGAACAAGAAATCTCTCTCGACCTTGAATGGACCGACTGGGCCGGACGCAAGCACGACAAAATGATCGGACGACCCGTATCCATGCACGCCATGCGCGGCATTTCCGCACACTCCAATGGTTTCCATACCTGTCGCGCTATTCATCTGGTGCAAATGTTATTAGGCAGCATCGACTGCCCTGGAGGTTTTCGTAGCAAAGCGCCTTTTCCCAAGCCCTGTCCGCCGGGCCCCAAACCTGCAGGTAAACCGCATCAGGTGGTAGCAGGTGAAGTACTGCCCGGCCGTCCTCTTGGCTTTGTACAGAGCCCTGAAGATTTGCTTGTCGACGAAGACGGTAATCCGGCTCGCATTGACGGCGCTTATTCCTGGGACTACCCGTTGGCGTCGCACGGACTTATGCATCTGGTAATTCGTAACGCCTGGGCACAAGATCCTTATCCGATCGACACACTGTTCATGTACATGGCCAATATGGGCTGGAACTCGTCGATGAACACGGCCAAAACGGTTGAAATGTTGACTGACATTGACCAGGAAACCGGCGAATATCGCATACCCCACATTATTTACTCCGACGCATTCGCCTCTGAAACGGTTTCATATGCGGACCTCGTGCTGCCCGACACCACTTACCTCGAACGCTTCGACTGCATTAGCCTCCTGGACCGTCCGATCAGTACAACTGAAGGCCCTGCCGACGCGATTCGTCAGCCCGTATTAAAGCCGGATCGCGATGTGCGCCCTTTCCAGGACGTACTCATTGAACTCGGCGCACGCCTTGGCTTGCCGCAATTTGTAAACGAGCAAGGTGAGGCGCGTTACAAAGACTATCCTGACTACCTGATTAACCGTGAAGCCTCTCCGGGGGTTGGTTCTTTAGGTGGCTGGCGCGGACCCAACGCCGACCAGCAAGGTCGAGGCGAACCCAATCAGAACCAAATTCAGCGTTATATCGATAACCAGTGTTACTGGGAACATCACATCCCTGAAAACCAGCGGTACTTTAAACACGCCAACAAAGAATACCTTGAGTACTCCGCCAGCATGGGATGGATTCCTGATGCGGACCAAATTACGCTGCAAGTGTATAGCGAGCCGCTGCAAAAGTTCCGACTCGCAGGCGAGGGGCACGGCGAACACCCGGCACCTGAAAAATATCGCGAACGACTCAAAGAGTTTTTCGATCCGCTGCCAATCTGGTACCAGCCGCTTGAAGAACAACAAACCGACAACGAAGAATTTCCACTACATGCCATCACGCAGCGACCCATGGCGATGTACCACTCGTGGGGTTCGCAAAACGCCTGGCTGCGACAAATTCACGGCTACAACCGGCTATACATTCACAAAGACCTGGCGAAAAAAGTGGGCGTTACTGACGACGACTGGGTCTGGATTGAAAGCCACAACGGCCGCGTACGCGGGCAAATACGCACTATGAGTGGATGTAATCCCTCTACAGTGTGGACCTGGAACGCCATTGGTAAACGTAAAGGTGCCTGGAACCTAAGCGA
>QIGP01000097.1 GCA_003228965.1 Gammaproteobacteria bacterium | reverse complement strand
CGAGCCCGAAGGGCGTGGCAATCTCTTAACGCTACGACGGCGTAACGAATTGAGTCCGCGACAACCTGACGGAGATTGCCACACCCGCTACGCGGGTTCGCAATGACGGAGTAAGGGGTTGCGTCATTGCGAGCCCTAAAGAGCTACGTCATTGCGAGCCCGAAGGGCGCGGCAATCTCTTAACGCTAAGACGTGGTTACTGTTGCTACGCCTCCTCTAACCGAACAAGAAGATCTTTAGCTCGTTAGGTTACGAGGCTCTAAATCGGCAGTACATCCGAGCGGAACCAACCCGTAATGGACAGACGGGGGGCCGCCGCATACGGCGCAATGTGGGTAACGGAGTGAACGTGGCTTACATTAAAAAGTGACAGCGTGTTGAATTGAGGAGCCCAAGCATCCCTTGGTGTGCCGTCTTCTTCAAAAAACTGCAATAAACCGCCCCAATCGGGGTGCCACGTCTGACTAAAACCAAATACGTACGCCAGTCGACGTTCCTGCCCCGACAAATCGTCGCGGTGACGGGTTAGAAAATGGCCGACTCGATACGAAGTGGCCTGAGCGTCCGCGCTTTGAATGTCATCTATTCCCGTTATTTTTTGAATCGCCAAGAACATGTCGGGAGAATTTAAAAACGAATAAACCTCGTAGAGAAACTCATGATCTTTGTTGCTTACAGAGTCCTTTGCTTCGTTTAAATCAAAGCGACCATACAAAAACCCCACGCCGCGCGATGCTTCCGAGTAAATGGCGCTAAATAATTGTCGACGCTGTTCAGGAGAAAGCGTCGACAAACGCTCCATAGGCATCGACAAATTTTGATCCCCGGCAACATAGGCTAACTCATAGGAAAGCTTGTTTAAGAGCACTTCTTGCAGACGCTGGGCAATATCGCTCTTAAGTACATTCGCGATACGACCACGTTTATCGACACGATATTCTGCAGCGAGCTGGTCAAAATCCAATTCAGGGTTAAGCATGGTAGTACTCTCAATAAACGTATGGAATACTATAAACAGATATAGGGTAGAGCCCGTGATTTTCGGTATCAAAGGTCGCAATACAACTACCGTCGGGGATCGAAACCGGAACATCAAAGTACAGGTTGTCATTGGAACTGACCGGCGTAATGCCGCGCAGCATTTGAACCAATATGCCACCATGCTCTGACACGACGATTATCCTTCGACTATTTCACGCGCTCAATTACCGTTCCGTATGCCATATCCAGGTATCGCATTCCAGGAGCCGTAGTGCTACCACCTGACAAAGGCACGCTGATCGAATCGTCCATGCTGGCATCGATAATTAGCTCCCCGTATTCATACATACCGTCAAAAACAGCGTCAGCTGGAATTGTAGAGGAATCCACGTCTATTGAGAACACACCTTTACAAAGTGCTCCTATTCGAACGAACCCGTCTGAATCGGTAACAAATTTTTCTACACCCATTGCAGGATAGTTAGTCAGACTAAGATGCAGTTCAGCGTTCGAAAAGCCTTCTTCGAATTTACCCTGAAGGCCGTCACCGTCGTGATCCATAAAAAAGTTTAAAGTAAACTCTCCACTGCACCCAATATCACGAAAACCACTTCCTGTAATTTCAGCGTAGCCTGAAACCATTAGTAGTGCTGCAAAAACTCCCGCGAGCGAATATACCGAAACTGTCTTAACCATCTTTAAGTACCTGTTTTTTTATAATAATTATAATATTTGAGCTGACTCTTGGGAGTCTTCACGGTTGACGGGGTCGGAAATAATTTCGTACACGCCGACTCCAACTCGCTTCTTGGGTTCCTTCTCATCTGTGCATTCTACTTGCGACAACCAGTTATCGACTCTCTCAAGAAACTGTTGACCTTCTTGCTCAAGAAACTCATGAAATGCAGCCTCTTTTGAGGCTGGGATGTTTTGATTGGTAGCAATACGCTCGAAACGACTGTTTTGCGAAGGCTTGCGGTGTAAATTATGGCTCCCGGAAGTGGCGAGATCTCCAACCACCTGACAAATTCTCTCGAGGCTGCACGAATCAGTTTTACGTGGAATATACTGCCGACTTCGAGCAATAATTCGACCGTCGGAAAGCATTTCTACAGCACCGACTTCCAATAATTCTTTTAGCATGGCAGATGAAGGCGCGAGTTTTCCGCTGTAATCGTCATACAACTTTTCAAAACCAATGACGCCAAGTTGCTTACCTTCAATTTCGAGAGGCGCTGGCTGCCCTTGTTCATCTAGAAAACGCTCATCCACGTGCCAGCCGAGGAGTATTCGTGAAAGATGGCGCAGGCTGTCCAGCCCTGCTTCGTCAGACACGTCGGCCAGGCTTTGTTCGCTGCGAGTTTCGTCGAGCGCTGCCCGAACCATAGTTCTGGAGAGCCCGGTCAACATTGCCACACGCGACACATTGGTCTTGCGCCCCCGGATTCCAAACTCTTCTCTTGCAACCTCAACGTACAAACGACGAATCGCGGACGAGAACGTTTGAAAAGGAATCCCGGCACGCAGCAAAATGCCGACAATCGGACGTAATACCGTACTCAGCAATTTATGCTGAGTCCGTCGAATGAAAAATGAGAAGTTATGTGCGGGTTGCATAGTTACACCCCTCCCACGCGGCGGTAAGCCCGCTATCAATTAGTTCCATCATTAAATATCCTGTGGCGTGACACTTAGTCATGTTTAACGCTCTTATGTTGTTCCCCTACCACCAATACTACCGCCAATTGAGCGGTTTAGGAATTCAATCCAGAGCCTGCACAAGCCGTAGCCTAAACGGCGCAGACAGGCCAGCGGCTACTTCATGCCAGGTTATGTCAACTACGAGCCTCCAATATTCATTTTAAAATCATCAACCTGGATAATCCCACCACTACGCTCGCATCCAGTTCTGCAACGCAGGGGCTGGCCTCACTCCTCGCCAGCACGTTTTCAGCTCAGCAGCAATTAAGCGTACAAAGCGGGCCAACGCGGTAAATACCCTCGCGGAGCTAGAAATCCAGCCGCCAGTTTTGAGCACCGAAGCGCGCAGATCGCTCTACTCCCCATACCCCTGGCGAAGCACTGTCATCGAAACGGGATAGTCGAACTCAATCTGTTTGTAAAAGTCGTTGGTGAAATACACATAAGACGCGCCCAGTCGGGCAAACGACTGCCAATTATTTAAAGCTACTTTGGTATAGACCAACGGAATCCTAACGTTGTACTTAAGCCTTCAACTTGTGCTTTGTAGTTGGGTATATGGATAGCCGGCACTTCGTCAATGCCTACACACCAATAGCTGATACCCCACCGACGATAAATCTCCAGAACTTGCTGATCTACTTTGACGTAGTCTTTCAAATAGTCGTAATAGCTAATGGTGCCGAGAAACGTATTTTTCTCTTCGCAGTCATTCCAGGTAAATAATCTTTCTCATCGGTAAACGCACGCACGAAATCGGCTTTGGCCTTCTCACTAAGTGGTGTCTGCTTGACGAATTCTTCCCACGGAGTGCTCCCGTAGCCGTTTGCAACGGTGTGACGTCCGTAGGTCCCCTCGTCATCCGCCTTTCCTTGTAAGCCCGGAATTTACGCTAGCACAAAGTGATTGATGAACAGGCGTTCTAATGAGTAAGATAAAATACCATATTGCAACTATATGCCGACCCTCAATGAACGAACAGATCGGGAAAGACAAAACTTCAGGAAAACGCCAGGTGTCAAGGCGTTTTGAGGAAATTGACGTGCTCCGCGGCCTTGCGGCGCTTGTCGTCGTGTTTTCGCACTACATCCCTTATTGGAATCGCTACAACAGCGACATTACTGTATGGGTACCAGGCTCCCTGGGTCATGACGCCGTTCTGCTGTTTTTCCCCATTTCCGGGTTCGTCATCTTCATGACACTTGAGCGCTGCAAGACAGTTCTCGATTTCGCCGTGCTGCGATTTTCCAGGCTCTATCCGGCTTACTGGGTGACGCTGATATTTTCCACACTCGTAGTGGTCTTGATTTTCAATCAAACGCTCTGGACAGGCGGCTTCATCGTCAACCTGACCATGTTCCAGGAATTCGTACGCTTTAAGAACTTTGACAATGTCTATTGGAGTCTCACGGTAGAACTGGCCTTCTACCTGAACATCGCATGGATATTCGTCCTGGGGCTGCATAAGCACCGTAGCCGCTTAGTGATAACCTGGCTACTCATAAGTTGTATATACGGAGTCACCCTGTTTAATCCGGACGTCGAATTGAAACCGCTCTATTCGATTTTTCTGGCGTTGGAATTTTCGCCCTACTTTTCTATTGGCATCGTTTTTTACGAAGTAGTTAAAAAGGGTTGGTCGCAACTTAGAGCCGTACTGCTGGTTCTTTCCATAGCAACAGTCTACTTACTTCACGGCGATATCGAGGCCATTAAAGCCGCGATCATAGTTGCAATAATGGGGGCCGCACTGTCAGGACTACTGGCTTTCTCTGTGTCTCGAGTAACGCTCTGGCTTGGAGCGATATCGTATTCTCTTTATTTAATTCACCGTAACGTCGGCTACGCTGTACTGTCCTGGATGTATGACATCGGGCTAGGACCTGTCGTGTCAATTACTCTGGTAACACTATTTGCGTTGGCCGCCGCAAGCTTCATCACCTATTTCGTTGAACGGCCTGTACAGAAACGAATTCGAAAATGGTACTTCGCTTTTAGGCAGAACCGTTTAAAAAAACAATAGAACGTCAATTCGATGAGCCCCGGAACAGGAGTCGATCGAAACTTAACTTGCTAGAACAAAAATTGTAGCCAGCTTCGACGCCGGTACATATTACCCGTCATTCGACTCGGCCCAATCGGTTGATACCTGTTTTACCAAGTCTTCTGCATTGACCACAGACAATCGCACTGTATCAACCTGCTCGGTAACCATACCCATGAGGCCATAGTATGTTTGTGGTGCCTCGAAT
>QIGP01000018.1 GCA_003228965.1 Gammaproteobacteria bacterium | reverse complement strand
GACACGCCACACGGTGCCCTTCGGCTGAACCCTCATGCCCCCTCTGGTTTTTGGTGTGATTTTGACGAGTTGAAAGCGGCAAAACCTCAATCTGTATATACGTTGTCCAAACCGCAGTGGTTAGACCCGGCTACTGATCGTCGCCAAGAGCTTGATTTGAAAGCATTGGGTGCTCAAGTCGAGAGCGCGCCACAATGCGTTGGAGTTGTAACTGACGACGGACAACTACAGCGCTGGTTTATCGTCCGCAGAGGGTGGTTTGACGATTTAGAGCCCGAGGCGATCAGCTGAGCCATAATTCTTCGCATGCATTATTGTTAAATTGAATGAAATTCAATGAGTTGCATGTATTTCCTGGCTTGCGTTCTGGTCTTTTCTTCGTCACACTAGCTCAGGGTCTTTAATCAAAGTGTTGTTCGACTTCAACTGAGCTTGGCACAGAGCGCTCGAAACGCCTGTTAAAATGCCAAAATCGTGCGACAAACACAGGGTGTCACTGACTAAATCTGGTGACTGCATTAAAGATAGTAATCAAAGCAAAACTGAATCTTGGGGTTTATGATGTTCAGAACAATTAAAAGAACGGCTGTATTAGCGGTCACCGGTTTATTGCTTGCTTCCAGCAGTTCGGCTATGGCTACCGAAGTGCTGCTTTTTAGCGAGTCATTCGACAATGTAACTGAGGGCTTTACAGGTTCAGACCCTCGTCGCTTCGGCATTCCAACCAGTGCAAGCTTTGATAGCGACGAAAACTGGTACGGCGCACGATTTGAACAAGCCGAAGGCGGATCAATCGCTGACGACGTAGGCGTGCAAGGTTTTGGCGGTGGTGGTAACGCGACTCAAACTGGCATGATTGAAGACGATGCCGGTCTGATGTTCCGCATCGATGCCAGCATGTACACCAACATTTTACTGAGCTTCGACTGGCGCACGTTTAGCGTTGGCAGCCAGGATCGACTTCGTGTCGGATACTTTGTTGGCGACATTACGGCGGGCAATGCAGGGTTCGACGATCGTCAAATTGACCTGCGCGACGAAAGTCAGGGCGGTAGTGACGGTGACTTTAACTGGACCCAAGGCTGGATCGAGTTGGCCAGTTTTTCACCCAGTAATAGCTTTGATACTGAAATGTTTGAGCTGACAGCAGCAGCAGGCGCCGCAGAAGTATGGATTGCTTTCTGGCTTGACGGTGATGAGGGTGACTTCGGAAAAATAGATAACATTTTTGTCTCTGCTGCACCTGTCCCGGTACCGGCCGCCGTATGGTTGTTCGGTTCAGCATTGTTGGGCCTGTTCGGAGCGCGCCGCAAAGCCGCCTGAAAATGTAACAAGTTTAGTTAGATCGCGTTGTGCGACAAAAAAACGGCACCCACGGATGCCGTTTTTTTTTTCATATCGTGATTTAACCGGGTCATTGGACACCAATGAGCCGTTCTTTTATCAGGGAATGGTGTACCGGTCGTTATCAGAACGGTGCTTTTATCGCTTTTTGTTGCCCCTGGAGTCTTGCGCCTTTTCCTGAGGATGCGTACCTGTCTGGCGTATCAGCCATTTGACGGTATTGCTCCTTATAATCAGCTTTGAAACCTTTATTAACAGATTCGCGAATATCGACGGGTTAAGTCCTAAGCTCGGCCAGGTATCAACCGACTGGACTAACTCTGGGTGATTGGAGCAAGTGTTGGGTCAGCGCTTCAAGGGAAGATCGAATTTGGTGAGTCTCGTATCATGGAAAGTAGGTAGATGCAGGAATATTTGAGACTTAATTCGACAAAAATTGTAGTCTTGCGTTGGAGTGAGACGTGTGTCGCAAAGCGCTTTGGTGTGGGTTTGCTATGCTGCAACAAGGCATACGGCCTTTAGCCGAAGCCATAGATTTGAATTAAAACAGTTTATTCCAGGTGCGAACGACGGTGTCAAGCGGTAGTCTTTACCGGCAGTCGCTAGCCTTCCAGGCATTAAAGGTGCTCTGAGGCGACGTTAGCAGCCCTGAAGTACGTGGACCAGAGTGGAAAGACTTTTATGCCAACGCCGACATTACGAACGCTGCAAGAAGTGCAAGCCGCCCGGCTCGTGATCCTTAAGGATGGCGAGCAGGTGGACGAGTACAAGCTCAATAAGCGGCGGGTGACCATTGGTCGGAAGCACGATTGTGATATTCGACTCGACTGTAAAAACTCAAGTCGCCACCACGCCCAAATTTTCACCGTGCTCAAAGACGATTACGTGTTGGATCTGGACAGCATGAACGGCACCTATGTGAACCGTAAGCGCATCAAGAAATATAGTCTGGAACACGGCGACATCATCACCATTGGTTCGTACCAGCTACACTACAAAAAAGAACCTGTCGAGCTATAACGATAGCACGCAGGGTTGCTTCGACCCTGGCTCTTCTACGCCCTGGTGAGGCCTCCCAGTCAAGTTGGTAGCAGGCGGTTCATTCATGCGTACCAGCCTGCGGTTTGCCGCATGCCTGGGTGCATCTTTCCACGACTCTCCTTCGTCGTGGTATTCTTGCGGGCTTTGATCTGTCTGGAAGGAAGAACACTCATGCGACCCTTAATTTTAACTGTTGTCTGTATAATTTTTGGCCTTGCGGCGTGTGCGCCCGCAACCGACGCCGTTACGCCGTCTATGGAAACCAGCGGTGCGAAAGCCGTAATCTCAAGTTCAGCCAACGCGTTGGGTGTTGATGTTGCCAACTTCGATGCATCTCACCGTCCCCAGGACGATTTCTTCCGCTACGTTAACGGTGGCTGGCTGAAAAAAACGCAAATTCCGTCTGACCGTTCTAACTATGGTTCATTTACGGAACTGTTTGATATCTCCGAAGCGCTTCAGCGGGAGATTATTGAATCTGCGGCTGGAAGCCTTGCGCCAGCTGGTACGAACAGAGCGATGATTGGCGATTTTTTCAACGCCTATATGGATGAAGAAGCCGTCAACGCTGCAGGCGCGACACCTTTACATCTGCCATTGAAACAAGTGCGCCAGGTGGGCTCGTACAGCGCACTGATGGCGTACTTCGGCGAAGGCCAGAAATACGGACACGGCAGTCCACTGCGCTTCTGGATTGATCAGGACTCAGGTGATACTACGCGTTACGTGCCGTTTATTACTCAAGCTGGTACGAGTCTTCCCGATCGTGACTACTACCTTAAAGACGACGAGAAATTTACAAGCGTAAGGGCAGCGTACCTTGCACATATTGAACGTCTGTTCGGCTATGCAGGCTTGCCTGACGGTGCTGAGGCTGCGCGCAACATTCTGGCCCTGGAGAGCCAAATTGCTGAATTGCAGTGGGAACGTGTCCGTAACCGTGATCGCGACGCAACGTTTAACCCAATGACTCGTGAAGAAGTCATTGAGCTGATGTCCGGTGTTGATATGGGTGCGTTCCTTGAGGCTGCTGGCATTGGTCAGCAGCAACGCTTTATTGTGCGACAACCCAGCTATCAAAAGTCGCTGGTTGAACTCATTAACACTACGCCGCTAAGCACGTGGAAAGACTATTTGAATTGGCACCTCATTGACGGCTCGGCTGAATATCTGAGCACCAATTTTGTTGACGCCAATTTCGATTTCTACGGCCGCACTCTCAGCGGCGTTGAGGAAAACAGACCTCGCTGGAAACGTGCTGTGGGCGCTGTCAACGGGGCTTTAGGCGAGGCAGTCGGTAAAGTCTTTGTGGAACGCTCGTTTAAGCGCGAAGCCAAAGTACGTATGGATACGATGGTCGAAAATTTGCGTGCCGCGTTTGGTGCGTCGATTGACGGTCTCGAATGGATGAGCGATGCAACTAAAGTTCAGGCGCGCGAAAAACTTGCGAAGTTCACGCCAAAAATCGGTTTCCCCGAGAAATGGCGAAGCTATTCTTCGCTTAACGTCAGTCGCGACAGTCTGGTTGCTAACATCATGTCGTCCAACGAGTTTGAGCACGCTCGCGAACTCGACAAACTGGGCGGACCTATCGACCGCACAGAATGGTTCATGACGCCGCAAACGGTAAATGCCTACTACAATCCGTCCATGAACGAAATTGTTTTTCCTGCCGCGATTTTGCAACCTCCATTCTTTAATGTTGAGGCTGACGACGCGGTCAACTACGGTGCTATCGGCGCAGTAATTGGTCACGAATTTAGTCACGGCTTTGACGACCAGGGTCGTAAGTCAGACGGTGACGGTAACTTGCGCGATTGGTGGACAGAAGAAGACGCGGTTGAATTCAAGCGTCGCGCGGACGGTCTGGTGGCCCAGTACGCAGCTTATGAGCCACTACCTGGTGAACTGGTAAACGGCGAGCTGACGTTGGGTGAGAACATTGGCGACCTCGCAGGTTTGACAATGGCGTATCGCGCCTATCAGCTAGCGCTTGGCGGAAGGCCTTCGCCTGTTATCAATGGTTACACTGGCGACCAGCGCTTCTTTATGGGTTGGGCCCAGGTGTGGCGTCGTATGTATCGTGAAGACGAACTGCGTCGTCGGCTGTTAACCGATCCACACTCTCCGAGCGAGTACCGCGTCAACGGTATCGTTGCTAACATGCCTGAGTTTCATCGTGCATTCGATGTTAAGCCAGGCGACAAGCTGTATCGTTCACCCGATGAGATTGTAAAGATCTGGTAGCGTTTTCAATGTTAGCGCGTGGATTCAAATTAAAATAAGGCAATGAGTATGAGAATTTTCTGGAGTGCGTGGCTGATCGTTGCGCTTGGTGTAGTCTCAGGCTGCGATTCTTCTAAACAAGACGCACAAACGCCTACTGGCGGTGGCGATACTAAAGCGGCCTCGGAAATTGAGCGTGCAGCGTCTGAAGTACAGGCTGTCCCTGCGCTTGTGTATGCCCCCGACGTACATTCGTTTGCCAAGCCCAATGACGCGCGTGTTAACGATGTAAAGCTTGATTTCGAAGTCGATTTCGAGCGTAGACAACTACGCGGCACGGCTCTGCTCTC
>QIGP01000103.1 GCA_003228965.1 Gammaproteobacteria bacterium | reverse complement strand
CTGCAGGACTCATGCACTACTGGGACATCCAGGTCATGAGCATTGACGAGCAGCCGCTAACTCCGCAGCGCATTAAAGTTAGCGGGACTATGCCAGGTCACGGCCATGGTATGGCTACCTTCCCCATAGCCACTGCAATGAAACAAGAAGGCCTCATGCGCATAAAAGGCATGAAATTTCACATGAGCGGCGATTGGCGCATGCGCATCGATGTCAACGACACTGCAGGCTCCGACTACGCCTATTTTGAATTCAACGTACAACCAGCTCCCGTTGCGGCGCCTTCACTCGTTACCTTCTCCGAGCAACAACTGGCGCAGCTAAAAGCGCTGCGCCACGACGCGCTGCCACCCCACGAAAAAGATCCGTCAAACCGGCTTAGCCAAAACGAAGACGCCGCAAAACTTGGGAAAACACTTTTTTTCGATCCTGAGCTAAGTAAGTCAGGCACCGTTTCGTGTGCCACCTGCCACAATCCTGAGCTTGGCTTTGGCGACGGCAAAGTACTTAGTTTTGGCACTGCCATCACAAAACGGCATGCCCCTGCACTGTTAGGCGTTGCCCATTCAACCTGGTTTTACTGGGACGGTCGCCGCGACAGCCTATGGGCGCAGGCACTCTCCCCTCTCGAAACACCCGGCGAAATGGACAATACACGTGGAGATGTGCTTCGCTATATCGTGAACCACCCCGAGTACGGACCACCATTCAAACGCCTGAGCGGCTTTGGAACTGAACTCCTGACTGACCTTGCCGCGCCTGGTATCGGACCCTATTCTTACTCGGCAGGTTATACGGCCTGGAATCGCCTGCGGCCCCCAGCAAGAGAACGCGTAGACACAGCTTTTTCCTTTGTTGGCAAGGTGTTAGCCGCGTACGAAGAGACGTTACATCACACTCCCTCGCGCTTCGATCAGTTTGTAAACGAGCTACTAAACGACGGCGAAAAAGCCGCGGCCAACGTGTTTGGCGACGCCGAAATGCGAGGTGCAAAACTGTATGCGAACGAGGAAAAAACACCGTGCCTTCGCTGTCACAACGGTGCGCTATTCACTAACCAGGAATTTCACAACATAGACACAGGCATAAACGCCAACGGTGAATTTGATGCCGGACGCCAAAGAGGACTCCAGGCCGTCAAGCTGGATCCGTTTAATTGTCTAGGTGTGTTTAGTGACGCATTTGGTGAACAATGTGTTGCACTAACGTTTGGACGTGGCAACCACCTCGACCCTGGCGCATTTAAAACGCCAAGCCTACGCAACGTTGCTAACACCGCTCCGTACTTTCATGACGGACGCATGGCTACGCTTGAATTGGTGGTGGCACATTATTTAGCGTCGGAAGGTGACACAGAAGACACACACGAAATGCCAAAGTTTGTACTGACCGATACTGAGACTGCCGATCTGATTGCGTTCTTAAAAACGCTGTAGTGTAAAAGACGAAAGCGCTCGTCCCTGAGCGCAGTGGTCATCCGTGTCTTGGGTAGTCGAGATAATTGTAAAGTGCTTTTACAAAATTATCCAATTTGCACGCGATACGCGAACAGTCGTTCGTACAATGGTTGTGCCTCGTCGTACACCTCTTGTAAATGTGGTGCCAGTTTTAATTCGGCAACTCGCGATTGTTTAAATCCCGTTGACGCCCACACCTGATTGTACCAGTGTTCCGCCCATACGCCGTCAGAGTCGCGTTTTCCGGCAGGCCACGACAACATGCGAGAGGAAAACGGCACGCCAACGTAGTCACACAACCGCTGCAAGTAAGCACCCGGTTGTTGCAAAAAGTCAGCACTGTCAATAACCAATGGCGCTACAGTCGCTTGCGTCTGTATTTGATCAAACAAATTAACTTGTTGCGCTAAACCAATATCACTTAGGTCAGGTTGTTCACGCTTTTTCTCATAAGACGCAAGTACACGCGCGGGATCGCGCAACAAAAAGCAGTGGAAGGTATGGGGTCAACGCTTGCGAGCGCGAAAGTGATCACGTCATTGCGAGCCCGAAGGGCGCGGCAATCTCGTAACGTTACGTTGACTTGATTTATTGAAGCCAAGGTATCCGGACGGAGATTGCCACACCCGCTTCGCGGGCTCGCAATGACAGGGTTACAGTGGCCACACCTGCCTCGCGGGCTCGCAAAGGGGTATGGGGGTATGGGGTCAAGTCTACCCATTATTCATTTTTACGAATTCACTGCGTCTTCCAGGGTATGGGGTTACAGTGGCCACACCTGCCTCGCGGGCTCGCAATGACGGAGTTACGGTGACCACACCCGCCTCGCAATTTCGCAATAACGGGGTTACGAGACAGCAGTGCAGTCATATCAAGCGGAGTTCGACACAACTGGCGTGCCATGCAATGACAGGTAACTCTCCACTTGCGACTGGGCGTTGTCGTCGAACAACAGTTGTGCGATGCGCAGTAACAACGAGGGCTCAGTGCGCTCTTCCCACGGCACAACCAGTGCAATGCTTGAACGCCGCCGAAAAAGGTCATCAATAGATTCCACCATTTCATTGGCTGCCGAATATTCAAGTTCCGCCCAGGTGAAACTGCTGTTGGCAAACAACGTTTTAGCTTTAGCTGGATTTTTAATAATCCTCGTGGCGATACCTTTGGCGTCACCGCCGTAGCGCCGCCACAAACGGGTAGACAACGATCCGCGAGAGTTTCCAGCCGTATGTTGATCAAGGCCGTGTTCGAGACCGTACTGTTCGAATTCTGCCTTGATTTTAAGCCCAGGCTCGCCCAAACCACCTCTATTGGCGTGCCCCACATTCAAACCGCACTGAGCCACAAGGCTTGTAATTTCGTCACCCACGTTCAGGCAGTCAGTGAGCTTGCCACCAAAAATGCTGATGTACTGCTCTTGTTCGTTACAGTGAATCTCGTGTTTACGGGAAAGCTGCAGCCAGTCGGCCGTGGCACCGGTACCTGCACTACCTTTAGTCACCAAAGGACGGACGCCACAGCGCTCGGCAATAATATCGGCTTTAGTCAGCGGCTCGGTCAGGCCAAGCAAGTTATTGATGTTGTCAAGAATAAAGTCACGATCTTCGTCGGTAACGTCGACATAGGGCGTTGCAACCTGCGTATCGGTCGTGCCAATGCAAGAGCGGGAGCCTTTAGGAAAAACGAAGAACATACGCCCGTCGCTAGCAAAAAAAGTCAGTACGCGGTCTTCTTTGGTAAGCCTGCGAACAATCAAATGCACGCCTTTGGAAAACACGTGACGAAAACGGGTCTGCTGTGCATTTTTCGTGTTCATAGCATCCACTTCCGGACCACAGGCGTTCACCACAAGCCTGGCTTTGAGATTGACCGGCTGGTCTGACACTTTATCGCGGACTCTTAACTGCCAAAAACCGTCTATCCGCTCGGCCCTCTCTACCGCCATGTAGTTAGCCGCTACGCCACCGTGACGTTCGCACTGCTGAACAAAACGCCAAACAAATCGCGCGTCGCCGTCCGGCAGGTAACAGTCGGAATACTCGAAGCCGCCCGCCGCATCTTTGACGTCTATTAACGGCTCGCGCGCGTGGATTTGCGTAGCGCGTAAATACTGGGGCCGCAACGTCGCAAATCTGCCAAACAGCCAGTAAACCCAGGTGCCCAGATAAACAAACCAGACCGGCATGCGAAAACCGCGTCGTATCGTAGTCAGGAAGCGTACTTCGCGGACCGTAGTAGGAAAGGCGGCACGCAGCTCGTTACGACCTTTGCACAGCTTGTTAACCAGGCGATATTCATGATTTTCGAGGTACTTAATGCCGCCCCAAACGAGGCTTGAAGAATTTGAACTGGTATTTCCGGCGAAATCTGCTTTATCCACTAGCGCGACCCGGGCTCCCCCGGCCGCCAGCGCAGCCGCTGACGCGGCACCATTAATGCCAGCGCCAATAACAACCACATCGAATTCTGTCTCGGATAATCTAGTGACTATATTGTCGCGCCACTTGCGGGCTCGTTGTGCGGGTGTCATGAGATCGTTCTCAACATTTTTTTTAATATTGCCAAACCGGATTGGTCCAGCCTCAATAGTACGTGAGGTGAGGTGAGGAGCCTATACTTAACCAATCCGGGCATGCCCGCATAAGCAAATCAACGTGTTAAAGGCGACCGATGTTGAAACAATCACCGGGTGTACTGCGTGAGTTAATCGTTTGCCTAAAAAGGTTCAACCGCTACCTTCCAAACTGGCAAATAAACCGGGTTAACGCTGAACCAACCAGGGAAGATTATTGCAGTCAAATTTAACATTAACCCACCCTCTCTTGCTCCCCTCACCGGTTCGTGGCATTTTGGTAAGGCTAATCAACGGGGAATTCACGATGAACACACACCATGGCCTAACTCTTATAAAAATAATAACCGCCTCTTTTACTCTATTCACCGCAAGCGCTGGCTTTGCTCAAGATAGTGACGGAGATGGCATTCTGGATACTGTCGACAACTGTTCGCAGGTCAGCAATCCAGCTCAGATCGACGTTGACGCCGACCTTTTGGGAAACTTGTGCGACTTCGATTTTAATAACGACGGCGGCATCAATTTTATTGATTTCTCGCAGCTGGCAGCGGCGTTTCAAACCGTTAATCCGTTGTTGGATATCAACTCCGACGGCATCATAAACTTCATTGATATCTCGTTGTTTGTACCTAGCTTTAACGGCACACCAGGACCGGGTGCAACAGGCGCCACATACGCGATAGACGTACAGCCAATACTGGTCACCAAATGCACTCCGTGCCATACCGGTCTGAGCTTTGGCGGACACAACATAGCGACGGTTTATACCGACAGCCTGAACGCCGCTAACCACCTCACGTGTGTCGGACTCAATGTTGGTCAATGTGCACTGGTACGTGTGCGCGCGGGTCAAATGCCGCCAGGCGCTGGCTGCACTGGTAACCCGATCACCGATGCTGGCAACGCGAGCTGCCTTGATTACAACGAGCAAAATCTCGTGTTCTCGTGGATCAACGGCGGTCTCGCTCCGTAGCACGA
>QIGP01000417.1 GCA_003228965.1 Gammaproteobacteria bacterium | reverse complement strand
GACCACGATGACCACGATGACCACGACGATGACCACGACGATGACCACGATGACCACGAGTAGCCCACGAAGATTCTACGTTCGTCGTTCCGCCTAAGGGAAGCGAGTTACGGCTATAAACACTCACGTCAGTGGCCGTGCTCGCTTTCCCTGCGGGCCGAACGTAAAGACGACACATTTCGACCAAACACTCCAAGATAGAATAGACCAATGCAACGAGTCCTACACTTATCGTGGACTTTTGTTGATGCTGGCAAGCGTTCTCGCGATGAAAATACGGCGATGAACAGAAACCACAGATCATGCCAACACTTGCCGGAGAGTCGAGGGCTTTGACAACTCTTAGAATTGGGGTGCTGACTGACAGAACTACCTACTGCAAAACAACTTCTATCAGCCAGCACCCCAATTTTCAGCAATGACAAAGCACGAGAGGGCGTTTCAAAATCACGCTGAGGGCCTCCCACGGCCAGAAAATTATGCATCAAAAGCAAGTTTTGAAACCGGCTGAAATAGTTTTCACTTTGCCTATTGGATACAAGTCTCAATAGACGATAAACGAAAAGGGCCGTTAGGCGACGTCGATTCATGAATCCTTTTTGTGATCAACACTATGTCTGAAAAATTTGCCTCAATTCGAAATGCCGTGGCTATCTGTCTCGCGCTGTGCATGCCTTGTCAGACTATGTTCGCGGCAGGTTGCATTTGTACGTCGGAGTGCCCTTGTCTATCTGACGCCACGAGGCATAGCGAGCGTGAGTCTCAATGCAACACGTTAATCTGTTCCGGTTGTGTTTGTTGCTCGTGTGATAGCACGCAACCACTGGGACAGTCTTCCAGTTGCAAATGTCATCAGCTGCCGCTTAGCGGATTACCGCTCTCCCAGCAGAACACGCGTTCTTTCTCAGAAACGGTGCAACTCGATACGAGTGCTATCTCGTATGCTACGTCGAACCATCTCGATTTGTTACGCCAGATCACTCTCCGTGACACTCAAAATGCCTCTTGTATGATGCAGCAACCCTGCATCCTCTTCTGCCGTTTCTTACTCTGAGCGGCTATTGCTTGGCTCCAATTGAGTCGCCTTTGGGCACTCAAGTTCGCCGAGCCCTTTCTTGATTCAACAGCCGCAGTCGCTGCTTTGTTGTATGTGGTGACTAACGCGGTTTTTTAGCGACCGATTTTACCGCAACAAATGTGGATATCGGCCCCCGTTTTTCATTTTGATCTAAGAGGAGTCTGTTATGCGTGCAGTTTCTTGCGCTTTACGAGGATACGAGGCACATATTCGAAGCCTTTGTTATACACGCCAGAGTCAATTTCACAACTCTCCACAACCGCAAAAATCTCAACCAGTCAGAAGTATCAATTCCGTAGTCGTGGTAGATTTCCGTGATGAGGCGTATGCCTCCATTGCCAATCTGCTGGAACAGCACGGTCTGATCATCTATCGGGCAGAAAACTCGCCGGAGCTAGCTGACAAGCTGGTACGCCACAACCCGGACCTCGTACTTCTCAGTGGGACGCAACCGGATGAGAGTGCATGGCTCACATCGGCTAAGTTACGGATAATCGATTCCAGGCGGCCTGTCTGGGTCTATTCACCAAAGCCGGCAGGTGCGATGGATCAGTGGTTAAGCATGGCGGGCATCGACGACGTGATTGTTTACGGAGGAGTGCTCCACAGACTACTTGACCTCTTACGAAGTCGATTGTCGCCGAAGAGTGCCCCTTCAAACAGTGTCACTAAGGACGGCAAGCGTCGATCAGTAGCGTAATTCGTATGGCAAGTTAGCCGTTCATTGCGTCTGCAATGTTTCAGCCGTGTTGAATCGGCACATTTCAGACGGCTCATTTCATGGAGGATTAAAAAGATGTCAAGAATCGGAATTCTAGTGTTGCTCATAGCAGCTATGACGTGTCTTTCAGCTATCGGTTGTCAATCAACTAGCAAACGCAGCGGCTCAGGCGGCTGCCCTAGCTGCGGGCCGTAACGACAGGCTCTTTCCCAACGAAGCATCCCTGCTGCGACTGGTGAGCGCTGTGCTCGCCGAAGTCGACAAAGAATGGCAAACCGGAAAATGTTACCTTAACACCGAGACCGACTGAACGTAGACGCCGAAATATTTTTACAGAAGCAATGTTGCTTTATCGTTGATTGAGAGTTACATCACGAAATGAGCGAGCACGCCTTGAAAACAGAATTGGATTTTCCACATTCAAATTGGCCTTGATAAAAACAGAGCTTACGCTCCTTCGGGAGAAACAGTACTTTTCTGACGCATCATATGGCGAGCTTCACACTTTATTCCATTGTCAATACCAGTCGACAATCAAGTGAAATCGCCCAGTTTTTCAACAAATTGGCGGGTATAATACTGAAATCACGAAGTGTGTGTTCATAAAGTGTTACGCCCATTGAAGTTCAAACCGGACAGTTGTGTCATGGATTATAAAATGGTGGATAAACTAGAATTTCGAATTGAAGGCATGCACTGCGCAGAGGAGATTACTCTACTCAAGGACGAGTTGGGGCCGCTCGTTGGAGGAATCGAGCGCCTATCCTTCGACCTTCTTAATGGCAAGCTGATTGTCGATACTGAAGGCGTTCAGGTGCCTGCTACCGAAGTTATGAATTACGTCTCTCGCACTGGTATGCACGCAGAAATGTGGCACGATGGTGCCAACACTTCTGTCGACCACGGCCTCTGGCAAAAGTACGGTCGCACAATCTTGACAGGAGTTAGCGGACTCTTTAGCCTGACGGGATTCGCCGTCGCTGCCTGGCTGGGTGGAAGCTTCAGCGCCGCCTTGGGCTCTGAAGGCATGGGCATCTCTCATTCCGTTCCCGCGATGTCGATCGTTGCTTACCTAGTCGGGATTTTGTCAGGAGTATGGTACGTGCTGCCCAAGGCATGGCGTTCTGCAAAGACATTGCGACCCGACATGAACTTATTGATGACCGTAGCAGTGATTGGTGCAGCAGCGATTGGTGAATGGCTAGAAGCCGCAGCAGTCGCGTTCCTATTTTCAGTTTCACTACTACTAGAATCATGGAGTGTCGGCCGCGCCCGTCGAGCGATTGCTGCTCTGATGGATTTGACTCCACAAATGGCTCGTGTACGCGATGAACATGGACACGAAAAGAAAACTTCAGTGGCCGAAGTGCATGTGGGTACAACGTTTACTGTTCGCCCAGGCGAGAAAATCCCACTGGATGGGCTAGTCCTTAAAGGTTCAAGTGCCGTCAATCAAGCACCCATCACTGGCGAAAGCGTTCCTGTTCACAAGCAAAAGGATTCAGACGTGTTTGCCGGAACCATTAACGGTGACGGCGTACTTGAAATCAAGTCCACGAAGCCAGCAGAAGACACTACACTTGCCCGCATCATTAAAATGGTTGGCGAAGCCCAGTCCAAACGCTCCCCATCCGAGCAATGGGTCGAAAAATTCGCCCGCTACTACACTCCTGGAGTGATGGCGCTGGCCGCTTTGGTATTACTTGTTCCACCACTCCTCTTTTCAGGAGAGTGGTCTGCGTGGCTCTACCGGTCGCTGGTGCTCTTGGTGATCGCCTGCCCGTGTGCCTTAGTGATTTCGACACCCGTGTCGATTGTTTCCGCCTTGGCGGCAGCGGCAAAGAACGGTGTGCTCATTAAGGGGGGCGTTTTTGTCGAGGCACCGGCGAAGCTACGAGCAATTGCGATGGACAAGACAGGCACATTGACACATGGCAATCCAAAAGTCGTTGACATCACGCCGCTCAACGGCCACAGCGAAACCGAGTTGTTGGAGCGAGCTGCCTCATTAGAATCCCACTCCAACCATCCATTGGCACGTGCAATTGTTGCCGAAGCAAACGAACGCTTTCTTTTCATTCCACCTGCCGAAAACTTTGAAATTATCCAGGGCAAAGGAGCCCAAGGCCTCGTTGGCGGAAAGCTGTTCTGGCTCGGATCGCATCGGTATCTCGAACAGCGAGGCCAAGAGACTCCTGATATCCACCTTCAACTCGAAGCATTGCAGGAGGCAGGGCGTTCCATCGTAGTTGTAGGGAACGACGATCATGTCTGCGGCTTTATATCACTTGCGGATGCGTTACGACCTACTGTTAGGCAAACATTGTCGGAACTCCATGACGCTGGCATAGAAAGCATTGTCATGCTGACCGGTGACAATCAGGGTACAGCGGACAAAATCGCTACCGAAGCCGGTATCGATGAGGTACACGCGGAATTGCTTCCTGAAGATAAAGTTGACGCCGTAGAGGACCTTGTCCAAAGGTACAATCAGGTTGCCATGATAGGAGACGGTGTCAATGACGCTCCCGCCTTAGCACGTGCGTCACTAGGTATTGCCATGGGCGCAGCGGGAACCGATGCTGCGATCGAGACTGCCGATATCGCTTTGATGTCCGATGACCTTGCCAAGCTCCCTTGGCTAATTCACCATTCGCGTCGGACGTTGGCGATTATTCGCCAGAACATCACGTTTTCTCTTGGCGTAAAAGCATTGTTTGTGGTGCTAACCTTTGCGGGTTATGCCTCGCTCTGGGCAGCCATTGCGGCTGACATGGGCGCTTCTCTTGTGGTCGTCTTCAATGGGCTGCGGCTGCTGCGTTAGCGCAGAATTATTGCTCTAACTCTTTGCAGTCATGACGCTTCAACGAACCTTCAGCCACCGAATGAGCGACTTTGCTTTGAAGTTCTATTCGTTCCTCGCTGACAACTATGCTCCATACAACCTCCAAGAGCAAAAGACGACCTGCTCTTGAACAACGAACGGGGACAACGAACGGACGACAGGCCCAGTTTTATTTGTCCCCGTTTCCTCTCACGACCGACTCAAGGTAGGAGTCGTATGAGGTAAACACGACGTACGGATCTGTGCGGAGAGCCGCCGGCTACGGCGGTCCCTACCGCGATACTCAAATGCGAATTGAGTCCTGCCCCCGTTGCTGCTGCTCTCCTACTGCTTCATGCACGTCCTCACAATTTCTTCCAGCCGCTGGAC